>NZ_RAVY01000119.1:0-31155 GCF_003611625.1 Corallococcus sp. CA054B | reverse complement strand
GGACGCGGGTGGGCATGGGCGGGGCGAATCCTAACGCGCTCCCGGTGCGTCGGCGGGGCCGGCGGTGCCCTGCGGCCTGGGCGCGTGCCAGTCCCAGTAGGGCGGCATCCCGTTGCGGTAGGAGGGGCCGCCCCAGTCACCCCGGTGGCAGTGGGAGCGGTGGTGGCGGGAGAGGCTCGCGAAGCCGGAGGCATAGCCTCCGATGGCACCCGCGGCGAGGAGGACGACGAGCAGACGGTGGCGCATGGGCAATCTCCAGGAAGAGGGCAGGGGGCTTCAGACGAAGGACGCGGGGCCGTCATCGTTGTGGGGGCGGCCACCCCAGCGGCCGTAGCCGCCGCAGCGCCGGCCGTGCCAGCCGCGGCCCTCGCCGCGCCAGCCGTATCCCCAGCCGTGCTCGATGATGTCCGCGAGCTCGCGGCGCTGGTTGGGCTCCAGCGCCTCGTGCACCTGGGACAGGGCGTCCTGCACGGCGTTGCGCAGCGTCTCCAGCGCCACGTCGTGGCGGCTGAACAGCTCGCGCAGCATGGCGCCGTCGAAGTGCTCTCCGCGCAGCGAGCCCGCGAGCGACGTGCGGCTGGGGCCCCACTGGTCCTTCACCTTGGCGAAGGCCTCGCGCACGTTCTCCACCGCCTTCACGATGACCTTCTCCTGGCCGGGGGACGTCTCCAGCCGCTCGAAGAGCCAGCGCAGCCGGGGGCGCATGCCAAAGCGGCCTCCGCGGCCGTAGGCGTAGGCGTGGTGGCCGTAGCGCCCCCGGCGCAGGGTGGCGAAGAGACCGGCGAGGCAGGCAGTACCGAAGATGAATCCGAACATGGTCTTGGCTCCAGGAAGCAGGCGGGCGCCGAACCGGCGGGCCCGTGTCGTTGCTGACGGAGCTCAAGGTAGAAAACGGGTGTGAAGCCCACGCCCGGCGGCGGTGAAGAAGTGTGAAGGGCCTTCGGAGGGGTGTCCGGAATGCCCTGCGGGGCATGGGATGTTCTTCCGCCGGGCCTGTCCAAGTCCGCTGTGTCGGATGAAGGACGACTGCCGGCAGGATTCCACCCTCTGGAGTGGTGTTCGGGCCGGAAGTGGGTAGAGTGCCCGGCGTGCCGGGGCGGTGTTCGTTCCGGCACCGGTAGCAGGCGCGAGCCTGTCACCTGTTCAGAGCAGAGAAAGAGAAGAGACTCACAATGGCAACTGGTACCGTGAAGTGGTTCAACGACGCGAAGGGTTTCGGCTTCATCGCGCAGGACAATGGCGAAGACGTTTTCTGCCACCACACTGCGATCAACATGGATGGCTTCCGCACCCTGGCTGAAGGCCAGAAGGTGGAGTTCGAAGTCACCAAGGGCCCCAAGGGCCTGCAGGCGCAGAACGTTCGCGCCGCCTGAGCGAGCTGAACCTTCGACTCGCCCCTTGAGGTGAGTCTTCGAAGCCCAGTCTCCCCAACGGAGGCTGGGCTTTCGTCTTTCTGGACGCAGGGCGGGCGGGCGGCCATCGCGACGCGGTCCGCCACGCTCCGGGGTCTTCCCTACCTTCTCCCAGGAGGAGCGCGGCGCCGGACGCCGCCCCCCAAGGAGAGGCGAACATGGGCGACACCAGCGTGAAGAAGGTCGAGAGCCGCCATTCCCCCAAGGGGGAGATGGGCCAGAAGTACCTCGCATCCGGCGTCCGTGTGGCCATGCGGCTGTGGGAGGACGAGCCGCCCGCCGAGGCCAAGCCCGCCAGCACCCGCGACTACGAGACCGTGGGCTTCGTGCTCAAGGGCCGCGCGGAGCTGCACCTGGAGGGGCAGACCATCCTGCTGAACCCCGGCGACTCCTGGCTCGTGCCGCGCGGGGCCAGCCACACGTACAAGGTTTTGGAGACCTTCTCCGCCGTGGAGGCCACCAGCCCCGTCTCCTCCGCGCACGGCCGCGACGAGCACGAGGCCCCGAAGGGCGCCAAGGCGTGACCTGAGGTTGGTGCGAGGGCGCGGGCCTTCCAGCAGGGAGGCCCCGCTCCTGTCAGCCCCACGGGCAGGCTCCGTCCGGGGCGCATGCGAATCCTATCCGTTGAAGAGAAGCCCCTTCATGAATGGTGGTACCTGAACGCGTCGCCACGCGGAGGCACCCGTGCGGAGCGGCTCCCCTTGCTCCGCGGCCAGGTGGATGCCCTTCCCGGGGACCTGGAGGCGGTCATCGCGCTCTCGGACCTCCAGGGGATGGCGCCGCACGCCTTGAAGGGCGGGGCGGCGGCGCTCCTGGGCGAGGTCGTGGCCGACGAGCTGATGCTGATGTGCAAGGCGGGCGACCTCCCGCCCGCGGACCGCACCGGCATCATCCTGGCGGGAGACCTCTTCTCCAACGACACCGCGGACGAACGGGGAGCCTCCGGCGACGTGCGGAGCGTCTGGACCGCCTTCTCCAGGTACTTCCGCTGGGTCGTGGGCGTGGCGGGAAATCACGACACCTTCGGCGGTGCCCAGGCGCGCGAGCGCTTCTTCCGCCAGCCCGGGCGCAAGCTGCTGGATGGCGAGGTCGTCGCGCTGGACGGACTTCCGGTGGGCGGGGTGAGCTACATCATCGGGCGCCCGGACAAGCTCAACCGTCGCGAGCAGTCCGCGCAGTTGGATCGGATTGAGGAAGTGCTGCTCCAGGAGCCGCGGGTACTGGTCCTCCACGAGGGCCCGGATGCCCCGGGAACCGGGCTGCGCGGCAACGCCGTCATCCGGGAGGCGGTGGAGCCCTGGAGCAAGCTCCTCGTCATCTGCGGCCACTGTCACTGGGACGTGCCGCTCGTCACGCTCTCAAGCGGGACCCAGGTCCTCAACGTGGATGCGCGCGCGGTGATTCTCAGGCGTGCCGGGGCTTGATGGGAGCACGCTTCCAGCGCCCCCAGAAGACGAAGAGCGACAGCGCGACCAGGAAGAAGTTGAAGGGCGTGTTCGCCGCCTCGCCGCGAGAGAAGTGGAAGACGATGGCGCTGGCCTGGAGCAGCGCGCAGCCCAGGGCCGCGAGGACCGTCAGGCCAGGTTTCACCCGCGTGAGCGAGGGCAGGACGACACCCAGCCCGCCCGCCAGGTCCACCGCGACGATGAAGTACAGGAACGCGGCAGGCACCTGACCCGCCCACGGAATCATCGCCGCGAGCTCCGGCAGGGGTGTGAGCGCCTTCCAGATGCCCGAGCCGACGAAGGTGACACCCAGCAGCGCCTGGATGACCCAGAGGCCCACGTGAAGGGCCTTGGACGGCTTCGCTGAAACGCCAACGGGAGGGGAGAGCGTATCCATACGTGGCTCCGGGGTTACTTCCGTGTGCCTGGTTACGGAGAATGACCACATCTCTCTGGCATACCGTGCGGAGGCTGGACAAGGAGGCACATTGAAGTCACCAGGGTACGGAAAGATGACCGGGCGCTACGACGATGACTGCGTCGCGACGCGCGAAATCCTGAGCCTCATCGGGGACAAGTGGAGCGTGATGGTCATCGTCAACCTGGGCGAAGGCCCCGTGCGCTTCAGCGACCTCAAGCGCGCCATCGAAGGCATCTCCCAGCGCATGCTGACCCTCACGCTGCGCAACCTGGAGCGGGACGGACTGCTGACGCGCACCGTGCACCCGACGACGCCGCCGAGCGTGGACTACGCGCTCACGAAGCTGGGACGCACGCTGCTCGAACCGGTGTCCGTGCTCGCGATGTGGGCGCGGCAGCACCGGCCGGAGATGGAGCGCGCCCGCGAGGCCTTCGCGCGCTCCGCCAGGGCGAAGTGAGCGGTGTCGCGTTCCGTGCAGACGCAGCCGCTTGTTGGGGTGACGCGGCGCTGAGGCCCACCCCAGGCCCTCCAGAGGCGGGCGCACCGTGGCATCCGATTTGCGTAGGGATTGGGCATCCCCCTTCGCATTGGAACAGCGCCCATGACCGCCAAGACGCCCTTCTCCCAGGGCATCCTCATCTGCCCGACGACGCACATTGACTGGGATTGGGTCTACACGTTCGACCAGTACTACGCCTCCAACAGCCAGGCGACGGGCTCGGTCTCCGGACGCGACACGGTCCAGAACATCTACAACGCCGCGGTCTCGCTGTTCTCCCGGCGGATTGGCTTCACCTTCTCCGTGACGGAGGTGGGCTTCCTGCAACGCTATGCGCGGGACAACCCGGCAGGCATCACGGCCCTCGCGGCGGCGGGTGACGACTTCTGCCTGATGGGCGGCGGCATCACGTCGCCGGACAACCTCGTCTGCGCGGGCGAGCTCTTCATTCGCAACTATCTGGTGGGACGCACCTGGGCGAAGCAGGTCGGGTTGGAGTCCAACCTGTACGACTCGGCGTGGCTCCCGGATGACTTCGGGCATGATCCCCAGCTGCCGGTGGTGCTGAACGCCATGGGCCTCACCACCGCGGGACTCTCCCGCGTGCCCGGCTCGCCGCAGGGGTCGCCGGGGGCCGCGCCCATCAATCCTCCCGGCCCCTCCATCGCGTCGCAGCTGAACGCCAATGGACTCGTCTTCCAATGGCAGGCGGGGGACGGCTCCAGCATCACCGCGCTCTTCATGCCCAACACCTACGGCACGGTGGGCTACCTGGACGCGAACAACATCTCCAGCAATGCCCAGACGGTGAACCAGTTCGTCAACCAGTACCGCTCGGGGTGGCCCAACGGTCTCCGCTTCATCCCCGTGGGCATCGACTTCGCCACGCCCTCCGTCACCTCCAAGTCAGGCGAGGCGTTGAGCTGGTTGAACGTGACCCACGGCTACAACAGCAGCTTCGGCAACAGCAACGGCGTCAAGGGAACCACGGGGACGTTCAAGACATACATGGACGCCGTCCTGGGCAGCGGCGCCGCGCTCCCGGTGAACGCACCGCTCAACGCGCAGAACTACTGGACGGGTTACTTCGCCAGCCGCCCCGAGCTGAAGCGGAACCAGTACGCGGCGGTGCGCGCGCTGATGTCCGCGGAGGTCATCAGCGCGCTGCTTCGCACCAGCAGCAGCTACGCCACCTCCTCGCTGGACGCGTTCGACTCCACCGTCTGGAATGGCTGGGAGGTGCTGGCCCCCAGCTCCCATCACGACTTCGTGACGGGCACGTCTCCGGACAGCGTGTATGAGGGCGAGCAGCTGCCGCTGAGCCGGCAGGGCGTCTCGGTGGCGAAGGCCGCCCTGGACCAGGGGATGGCGCTGCTCGCGCAGGGCATCTCCGCGAAGCCCCAGTCCCAGGAGCTCCCGGTCGTGGTGTGCAACACGCTCGGGTTCGAGCGGGTCCACGGGCTGCTCGCGGAGCTCACCCCTCCCCCGGCGGACCTGCGCTTCCACGCGGTGAAGAGCGTGCGGACCCGCGACGGGTTGCTGCCCCTCCAGCGAGCCGCGAACGGGAACCTCCTCTTCATGGCGGCGCCCCCCAGCGCGGGCTACGAGACGGTCTACCTCTCCACCCTGACCCCTCCGGGGCCCATCGTGATGGAGCAGCCGTCCGTGGGGGACACGGCGATCCTCCAGAACGACCTGATCCGCGTGACCCTCTCCAAGGCGAACGCGTGGAGCATCAGCCAGTTCTCATATGGAGTGGACGGCGGGAGCCGCAGCCTCTTCGCCTCCCAGAGCGTGGGCAATCAGCTGCGGTTCTACAAGGACACCGGCAACATCTATCAGTTCGGCAATGAGCCGTATGGCTCCACCAATCCGCCTTCCTATGGCACGTTCAGCGAGGACACGTCCGCGAGGTTCGTGGGAGGAGACGCGCGGTGGCTGGAGCAGGGGCCGTACCGTCATCGCTTGCAGGCGGAGGTGACGGAGCAGGTCAGCGGCCACCGGTTCACGCTGGAGTACTCGCTGGTGGTGGGCGAGCGCTTCCTCCGGATGAAGCTCACGGGCGCCTCGCCTTCCGGCAAGTCGGTCGTCGTGGCGTTCCCCATGGTGGACCCCAACGGGAACACGCCCGCGAACCTCAGCTACGGCACGCCGCACTACCAGCAGGACGTCCTGCCCGTGCCCAACTGGCCCGGTCCGACGTTCGTCGCCACCCATGACTACGTGCTCCCCTGCCTCCAGCAGGGCAGCCAGCCGGTGGGAGGCATCTACCACCAGGGCATCCCGGCCTGGACGCTGGATGACGATGGCGTCCTGCTCGGCGTCGTGCTCCGCAACACCCCCGGAGGCGGCCGGGGCGCGTCTGGCAGCGACTTCGGCTGGCATGAGCAGGAGTACGTCGTGGCGCCCCCACTGTCTGTCAATGGCACGCCCCTGCTCGGCACACCCCTGAAGGACGCCCTGTCGGTCACCACCCCGCTGGAGGCCCGCTTCATCTCCGGCGGGCAGGGGGGCGCGCTGGCGGAGACCGGCTCGCTGGGACAGGTCACGGCGACGAACGCCGGGACGCCGGTGGCGTCGGAGGACGTGATGATTCGCGTGGCGAGGGTGCAGGCGCCAGGGGCGGCGGGGGGCTACCCCAGCTGCGGCACGACGAGCGGCGCGATTCCGAGCAGCCTGGTGGTGCGCACCGAGAAGCGGGGCAGCCAGGCCACCCAGCTCACGGTGCGGTTCCCCTTCCTGGCGAAGGCAGCCAATGCCCAGATGCAGGCTGTCACAGCGCTCGAAGCGCCGCTGGCGGAGCTGGCGGCCGTGCCCTCCGGGACTGACACGGTGACGGTGGATTCTCCCCGTGCGCTGGCCGCGCTGCGGATCGCCTGGTGCCGCACGCAGGGGGGCTGAAGCGCCTTCAACGAGTGCTTCTCTTCGAGCGGGGACGGGCACAGGATGACGGGAGGATGCCTCCCCGCGCTGCCCGTCCACCCCGCTGTACGCGTTGCAACCTGGCGAAACACCTGTGCCTGTGCGCGGAGGTTCCCCAGGTGGAGACCCGCACCCGCTTCGTCTTCCTCCAGCACGTGATGGAGGTGTCGAAGCGCAGCAACACCGGGGGCGTGGCCGCGCTCGCCCTTTCGAACGCGAAGCTGCTCATCCACGGTTCCATGGCGGGGACCTTCGACATGGAGGTCCTCTCCGAGCCGGGGACCTGGCTGCTCTTCCCAGACGGTCCCACCGCGCCGCCGGACGCGCCTCCTCCCAGGCAGGTGGTGGTGCTGGACGCGAACTGGTCGCAGGCGCGGCGGATGACCCAGCGGCTCCCGGAGCTGCGGGCCCTGCCCCGGCTGGTGCTGCCTCCGCCAGAGCCCGGCCTGCTCATGCTTCGCGAACCCTCGCACCCCGCCGGGATGTCCACCCTGGACGCCGTGGCCCGCGCCGTGGCCCTGCTGGAAGGCCCGGAGGTGGCGGCGCCACTGGCGCGGCTGGCCGCGCTCCGGGTGCAGCGTATCGCCGACTGTGGGACGCTGAACTGAGCCCCATGGGATACCGACTGATCATCTTCGACTTCGACGGGACGCTCGCGGACAGCGCGGGCTGGTTTCGCGGCGTCTTCAACGACGTGGCCCGGCGCTACGGCTTTCGCACCGTCAGCGGTGAGGAGCTGGAGGCGCTGCGCGGGCAGGACACCCGGACCATCATCGCGCGGCTCGGCGTGCCCCTGTGGAAGCTGCCCTTCATCGCCGCGCACATGCGCAAGCTCGTCGCGCGTGACGCGCACCGCATCCCGACCTTCCCGGGCGTGGAGGCGATGTTGGAGCAGCTGGAGGCGCGGGGCATCACCCTGGCCGTGGTGAGCTCCAACGCGGAGGAGAACGTGCGGCGCGTGCTGGGGCCGGTGGCGTCCGCGCGCATCCGCCACTATGCCTGCGGCGCGGGCGTCTTCGGCAAGCGGTCGAAGTTCCGGACGGTGCTGAAGGCCGCGGGCGTGCGTCCCGGCGAGGCTCTCTCCGTGGGCGACGAGGTGCGCGACATCGAGGCCGCGGCGGCCGAGGGCATCGCCACCGCCGCGGTGACGTGGGGCTACGCGACGGAGGCGCTGCTGCGCTCACGCGCGCCCACCGTCGTCCTCACCCGCCTCGACGAGCTGCTGCAAGCCGCCGCGGCGTAGGGCGCGGCTCACTGGCGCGTGCTGTTGCGCAGGTACTGCGCGTAGAAGCGGATGGCGGCGGCGTGCTCCTCCACGGAGAGCCGTTCGTCGCGGCCGTGCATCCGGGTGAGGTCCTCACGGCTCATCCGCACTGGCACGAAGCGGTACACGCTGTCGCTCAGGGAGTGGAAGTAGCGCGCATCCGTGGCCGCCACGGTGAGGAAGGGCGCCACCAGCACGTCCGGGAACACCTGCCGGATGCTGCGCTGCAGCTGCCGCCAGCCCTCCGTGTCCAGGCGCGACACCGGCGAGGCCTCGTCGCCCTCGGCGGTCAGCTCCACGCGCGCGTCATCCACCACGTCGCGCACGTGGGCGCGCACGTCCTCCAGGCTGTCTCCCGGCAGCAGGCGGACGTTGAGCACCGCGCGGGCCTGCGAGGGCAGCACGTTGGGCTTGGGACTGCCTTCGAGCATGGTGGCCGCGAAGGTGGTGCGGATGCTGGCGTTCGTGGAGGGCGCCCCGGCCATCTGCCGCTCGATGACGGGCGCGAAGAGCCAGGTGTTGGCGAAGAGCAGGCGCATGCCGAAGTTCATCTCCGGCCCCACGTACTCGAAGAGCGCCCGCGTCCCGCCGCGCAGCTCGGGCTTGAACGGGTGCTCCTCCAGCCGCACGAGCGCCCGGGCCAGGGTGTTCGCGGCTGTCTGCGGGGGCGGCATGGACGCGTGTCCGCCCGTGCTCCGCACCACCAGCTCCACGCGCGCCGAGCCCTTCTCCGCCACGCCCACCAGCGCCACCGGCGCGGCCACGCCGGGGACGAGCCCCACCCCGATGGGCCCGCCCTCGTCCAGCACCGACTCCAGGGCCACGCCCCGCTCGCGCAGCAGCGCGGCCACGCGCGCGGCCCCGTCGTGCCCGCCCACCTCCTCGTCCGCGCCGAACGCGAGAATCACCGTGCGGCGGGGGCGGTAGCCCTCGGCGAGCAGGCCCTCCACGGCCTCGAGGATGGCCATCACGCTGCCCTTGTCGTCCAGCGTCCCACGCCCGTACACGTAGCCATCCGCCACGACGCCGTCGAAGGGCGGGTGGCTCCAGGTGGCCTCCGCCTCCGCGGGCACCACGTCCAGGTGGCCCATCAGCAGCACGGGCCGCAGGTCGGGCTCCGAACCCTTCCAGGTATAGAGATGGGCATGCGCCCCCACGGCCTCATGCGCGAGCTCCGCGTGCACGCGGGGAAACCGGGCGACGAACCCGGCGTGCAGTGCCTGGAAGGCGGCGTCCTCCGCGCGCATGCCGTCGGAGGCGGCGATGGTGCGGTGGCGCAGCGCCTCCGCCAGGCGGCCCGCGGCTTGGGCGGCATC
Source organism: Corallococcus sp. CA054B (assembly GCF_003611625.1). Classification (NCBI taxonomy): domain Bacteria; kingdom Pseudomonadati; phylum Myxococcota; class Myxococcia; order Myxococcales; family Myxococcaceae; genus Corallococcus; species Corallococcus sp. CA054B. The sequence goes on along the minus strand of NZ_RAVY01000119.1, from coordinate 21,876 downwards.
CACCGCGAACGGCTCGGCGGGCTCGGCGGGCACCTGCCGTGAACTGAAGCGCAGCGTGCGGACGACGAGGACGCCCACGAGAAGCAGGACGAGGGCCAGCAGGACGAGGAGGACGCGCTTCATCGGTTGGAGGTTCCCGGAGAGGTCGTCGTCGAGCGTAGCAGCAGGCGCGGCGCGCTACTTCCGATGGCGAACCACAAGACCGCGACGACAGGGCGAGGACCCGGGCATCACCGCCCGGATCCCAACACCGGCGTTGCCCCGGCGGGCGGATCCACCGCAGGGCCTGGAAGGCTACCCTGCAACGCGAAAGCCAGTAACAAATAGAAATACATTCGTGATGACTCAGGTGGTGGGGGGCACAGCCATGCGGATGATGCGAACGAGGGCCGTGCTTGTCCCTGATCAAGGGGCGTCGGCGCTGTCGGAGGACTACTTCCGTTCCGCGCACCACCTGCGCGCCGAACGGGTGACGCATACGCTGGTCATTGAGGACGGCGAGAAGAACGCGCTGCGGGTGCCGCTCATCGTGCGGTCCATTGAAGGAACGCCCTACCGCGATGCCATCTCCCCGTATGGGTTTCCCGGCGGCGCGCTGGCCGGGCTCCGGGAGGTGCCGAAGGACGCGGTGGATTGGACGGGGACGGAGCTCGTGAGCATCTTCGTGCGCGACCGCGTCGCGGGCCCCCGGTGCTTCGCGGGCGGGACGGAGCGCAACGAGGTGTTCTTCATCGACCCGCGCCTGCCGGTGGAGTTCCGGGAGATGCATTACCGGCACATCCGGCGCAACCTCCGGCTGGGCTTCGTGAGCGCCGCGCGTGAGGCTCGCGCGGTGTCGCGCGCGGACCGGGAGGGCTTCCAGGAAGCCTACCGGCAGACCATGGTCCGCGAAGGGGCGAGCTCCCGGTACTTCTTCTCCGACGCCTATTTCGAGGAGCTGTTCTCGTCCCCGTGCGCCTGGCTGGCGACGACGCATGCACCTGAAGGAGACGTGGCCTCCGCCGCGCTGTGTGTCAGCAGCGACGGCATGCTGCACTACTACCTGGGCGGAACGGCGGATGCGCATCTGGCGCGCTCGCCGGCGAAGAATGTCTTTGGAACGCTGGCGGACCTCTGCTCACGGCTCGGCGTCCCGCTCCACCTGGGGGGCGGCATCCAGCCTGGGGACAGCCTGGAGCAGTTCAAACGGAGCCTGTCGAACTCGAGCTCCCGCCTCCACACCCACGAGGTCATCTGCGAGCCCTCGGTGTACGCGCGCCTGTCGGCGGGCCGCGACGGCACGGGCTTCTTCCCGGCGTATCGCGCGCCGCAGGGCTGAACAGGGGCGGGCGGTCCTCCGGTCTTCGCGCTCCCTGTCAGGACGGGCCCGGCATCTTCGTCCCGCCCGGAACCGACACACCCAGGAGCCCGCCGGATGGCAGACCCCAGTTCCGCAGATGAGTGAGCCGCGGCGACACGTCCACCGTTGCCGCGGCCCTCTGCCCCAGCTCATCCCGGTCCCCGTGGAGAGGCAGATCGCCGCCAGATGTTTCTCATTTGCGCGGATGCCTTCATGTCTGACCCCAAAGCCCTGTCGTGGAATCACACCGTGCCAGCAGCGCTGTTGCTGATGGCCCCCTTCGACCTCCTGGCCTCGCTGGCCATGGACATCTACCTCCCCGTGGTCCCGGCCATGACCGGAGTCCTCGGCACCTCTGCCTCCATCATCCAGCTCACGCTGAGCCTCTACCTGGCCATGCTCGGGGCCGGGCAGCTGGTGTTCGGCCCGCTCTCCGACCGCATCGGCCGGCGCAGGGTGTTGCTGGGGGGCGCGTGGGTGTTCGCGACCACCTCCTTCCTGCTCGCGGGCACCACCGATGCCGCGATGTTCGTCGGGCTCCGGCTCCTGCAAGCCATGGGAGCCTCCGCGGCGCTCGTCGCGACGTTCGCCACCGTCCGGGACGTCTATGCGGAGCGGCCCGAAGGCACGGTCATCTACAGCCTGTTCAGCGCCATGCTGGCCTTCGTCCCGGCACTGGGCCCCATCGCCGGGGCACTGCTCGCGCGGCACTTCGGCTGGCGGGCCATCTTCGTCACGCTCGGCGTCCTGGCGACGGCGGCGCTGCTCCAGGCCTTGCCGCGCTGGCCTGAGACACGTCCCTCCGGCGGGGCCCGTCAGAAGGTGTCCGTCCAGCGCATCCTGCGCAGCGGCGCGTTCTGGACGTACACGCTGGGCTTCAGCGCGGCCATGGGCTCCTTCTTCGTGTTCTTCTCCACGGCGCCCCGGGTGCTCATGGGACGGGCCGGCTTCTCGGAGCTTGGCTTCAGCCTGGCCTTCGCCACCGCCGCGCTGGCCATGATGGTGACCACACGCTTCGCGAAGCACCTCGTGGCCCGCTGGGGGCTGGCGGGAAGCCTTGCGCGCGGCATGCTCCTGCTGCTGCTGGGCGCGGTGTTGCTCACCGTGGGGCAGCTCCTCCTGGCGCCGTCCTTCTGGACGTTCGTCGTGCCCATGTGGGTCATCGCCGCGGGGATTGTCTTCGCCGTCTCCGTCACCGCCAATGGCGCGCTCCAGGCCTTTGGCGCCGTGGCGGGAACGGCGGTCGCGCTCTACTTCTGCATCCAGAGCCTCGTCGTCGCCGTCGTGGGGACCCTGATGGTCGTCCTGCTCGACGGCGACACGGCGTGGCCCCTGGTGGGGTACGCCTCGCTCATGGCGGGGGTGACGTTGGGCTGCCTGGCATCCTTCAAGCGCCCCTAGCCCTTCCGGTCCCGGCGCCACCTCGCGGGGGTGGTGCCGTGGACCCTGCGGAAGGCCTTGCCGAAGTGCACCGCGTCGGCGAAGCCCGTCGCTTCGGCGACCTGCTCCAGCGACGCGGGCGTGGTCAGCATCATCGCCTGCGCGCGCTCGAGTCGGGCGCGCAGTTGCCATTGATAGGGCGCCACGCCGGTGGAGGCCTTGAAGGCGCGGCTGAAGTGCGCCTGCGACAGGTCCACCATCGCCGCCAGCTCCGACAGCTCGACCCGTCCGGGCAGGCGCGACTCCATGAAGTCGAGCACCCGCCGGAGCTGCCACGGCGCCAGCCCCTGGCGCTTCGAAGGGCGTTCCTCACGACGCGACCCCAGCGTGGCGAAGAGGGCGGCGGTCAATCCATCGCCGTAGAGCTGGGTGGAGGGATCGTCGTCATCCACCACCTCGGCGAGCAGCCGCATCAGGGTCCAGAGGCGGTCATCGGAGAAGCGCAGCCTTGGCGTGCCCAGCTCGGTGGCGCTCAGCGGTTGGCCCAGGCGCTCGCCCAGGTCCTTCGGGTCGAACGTGAGCACGGCGTCGCGCACCAGGCGCGAATCGGCGCTGTAGCCCCACAGCGGCATGCCGGCGGGCATGAGGTTCAGCTGCCGGGGGACGTAGCCGATGGGGCAGGGCCGGCCTTCGCGCAGGCGCGGCTCGCAGGGCGACCCGACCTCCTCCAGCAACGCGCTCAGGCGTGTATGGCTTTCCAGGCACAGGGGCGTTTCGGCGGGCCCCGAACAGCGGGTGGCATTCACATCCACGCTGATGCCATTCCATTCTCGCCGGGTGACGGAGATGTCCACCACGTTCTCCGGCAGCGGGCTCAGCCGTTCCGCGCGCGTCTCCACGACACCGTCCTCCCGTGGGCCCCTGCTGGCGGGGGCCTTCTCGGGAGGACGATGTCAGCAGTCCGCGGGCGAGTCATCCCCTTGGATGGGGGCTCGCCGTGCCGTCAGACGCCCTTGCCGGCCCGGCCCGCGAGCAGTTGCAGCTCCCAGGCGAAGGCCACGGCGCTGCCGCCGCCGTGCTCGGCCAACACGCCGGCGAGCGCGGCGGCGCTCTCCTCGCGGGCCCAGTCGCGCTGCCACTCGGCGGCCACCGCCATCCAGGTGATGGGCGTCACGCCCGCCATCTGCATGCGGCGCACGGCCATCTCATGGGCTTCGCGGCTGACGCCTCCCGAGGCGTCGGTGACGGCGTAGACGTCGTAGCCTTCGCCCGCTGCCTGGATGGCGGGCATGGCCAGGCAGATTTCGGTCCACAGCGCGGCGATGATCAGCTTCTTGCGGTCCGTCTTCTTCACCGCGTCCACCACGCGGCGGTCCTCCCAGGTGTTGATGAAGGTCCGGTCGATGGGCTTCTGCTCGGGGAACACGTCCTGCAGGCCCTTGACCAGGTAGCCGCCGCGCTCCTCGAGGACGGTGGTGAGGAGGGTGGGCACCTTGTAGACGCGGGCCGCCTTGGCCAGGCCGACGACGTTGTTGAGCACCATCGTCGGCTCATGGCTGTGCAGGTTGGCGAACTGGTAGGGCTGATGGTCGATCAGCACCAGCACGGAGTTCTGGGGTGTCAGCAGGGCTTCGAGCCCGCGGTGGGAGGGCGCCGGGGACGTGCTCATGGTCTGGAGACTCCTGGGGGGACAGTGGGGAAGGGGATTGGGCCCGAAACCGGGTGCGGACACACGGTCCGGACCTGCGGTGTCTGGTCAGTTCCTGCTCCGGAAGCAGGGCGTGGCCGCGACGCTGGCACTCGGGATGACCAATACATTCCCGGTGCATGCGTTTGCCTTTCACCCATGCGCCACCCTGTCCGGATACTCCTGCTGGCCTGTCTCTGCATCCTGGTCGCCTGCAAGCCTCGCGACCCATGGATCACACCCGCCCCCATCCTTCCTGTGGATTGGCCCGCATGACTGGCAGGGCCCAGGGAGTCGCGGCCCGCCGCTGCCGCTCATCGCCTTCGAAGCGCCATGCGTCTTCCGGGAGGCCTGCACGACCGCCCTGGACCGGAAGGGGCTCGCCTGAGCATTCCGGTGTGCCTGCTCAGGGCCGAACGGGAGCCGGGCGAGACCGTGGCCCAACGGGCGGGCATCCTGCGTGAGGCGCTCGCGCAAGAGCTGACGGCACCCCGGCGGTCACGACCGCGCCGCTTCAGGGCTCGCGGGGCCGCCCGAGCTTCCATGCGAGGGGCATGAACAGGCCGGCGATGATGGCCTTGATCAGCCCCCCGGGGACGAAGGGGAGGAAGCCCTTCTGGAAGGCAGTGGCGAAGTCGAGCCCGGCCTTCACCTGGAGCCAGCACACGCCGATGACCAGGACCAGGAGCTGGCCCGCGAGGAAGAGCGGAACCGCCGTCCACCACCGCCGGTCGTAGCCGTGGCGCGCCGCGAGGCCCACGAGGAACGCGGCGGGGAGGAAGCCCACCAGGAAGCCGCCCGCCGGACCGACCAGTGCTCCCCAGCCGCTGGCGCCCTTCGCGAAGAAGGGCAGTCCCACCGCGCCCAGCAGGAGATAGGTGGCCTGCGCGGCCACGCCACGTTGGGGCCCGAGCGCGGCCGCCGTGAGGACGACCGCGAGCGTCTGTCCCGTGATGGGCACCGGTGAGCCCGGCACGGTGAAGGCGACCTGGGCGAGCAGCGCGGTGAAGAGCGCCGCGCCCAGGACGAGCGCGGCTTCGTGGACGCGTGTCCGCGCGAAGCGGTCCGACAGGACGCGAGGAGACGACGCCGGGGGGAGGGGAGACACGGGTCGATGCTCGGTGAGGACGCACCCCGGTGCAAGGCTCCCGCGCGGTGCATGAGCCGCCCACGGGCGTCATGAAACGGCTAGCGTGACGGCCTTCTCGTGGTTGGAGGCTCTCGCTTTGACGAACCCCCTGCTCGGCACGCTCTCCCTCGTCCCCGTCACCTCGCTCTACGCCGCGCTCAATGCCTTCCTCACGCTGGCGCTCTCCATCAACGTCAGCCTGGTCCGCACGAAGCTCAAGGTGTTCCGGGGCGACGGAGGCCATGCCGGCCTCGGGTCCGCCATCCGCGCGCATGGCAACAACGTCGAGCAGGTCCCCCTGGCGCTCATCCTGCTGCTGCTGGCGGAGCTGAGCGGTGGGAACTCGACGGCGCTCCATGTCTTCGGCGGTGCGCTGCTCGTGGCGCGCCTGGCGCATGCCGCCGGAATGCTCCGCACCAACCCCATCCAGGCGGTTGGCGCGACGCTGACCCTGGTCGTGCAGCTGGGCCTGGCGGGTTGGGTGCTCTGGCTGCGGCCCTGGGGCTAACGCTTGGCGATGTTCAGCTGATTGCTCGCCGTGCAGCTCGTGGAATAGCTCCCGACCGGACTCCCCAGGGCGCTCGCCAGGTCTCCCGCGAGCGTCTGCGCCTCCACGCGCCGGGGCTCCTCGGACTGGCTGTCGTCCAGGACCTCGGCCTCCCCGGGAACGGAGCCGTCGAACTCCTCACCGGCCTCCCAATGAATGAGATTGCAGGAGGGTGGATTCAACCCACGTCTTCCTTTGCCCGTGCCCGGACCTCGGCCGCGAACAGCTCCGCCGCCGGAGTGCGCGGGGCACCCTTGCGCCAGAGGAGCGCCGCGAGCTCCGAGCGGGGCGCGGGAGACAGCCGCTTCACCACCAGCCGCTCCGCGTCCGCGAGCCGTGGCTCCGGGAGCACCGTGACGGCCAGGCCCGCGCGGACGATGGCCAGCACGGTGGCCACCGCGTTCGATTCGAGCGCGATGCGGGGCGCGAACCGCATCGCCGCGAAGTGCGCGTCCACGCGGGCGCGCACCCGCAAGCCGCGTGACAGGAGCGCGAAGGGCTCCTCCGCGAGCAGCTTCCCCCCCACGGACTTCGCGCCCGCCAGCGCATGCCCGCGTGCGACGACGAGCGCGAGCCGGCTGTCGAAGACAGGCTCCGCGTCCAGGTCCGCCAGCCGCGCGGGCGCATAGCCCAGGCCCACGTCCAGCTTCCCGTCCGCCAGCTGCCGCTCCAGCTTCCGGACCACGGCCTCCTGCGCGCTCAGCGCCAGCCCGGGATGTCTGCGGAGCACCGCCGTCAGCGCGGGCACCACGAGGCCGCGCATGCTCGGGGGGTAACCCACGCGCAGCGCCCCCGTGGCGAGTCCTCGCAACGCGCCCACCGCGGACAGGCCCGCGTTCACGTCCTCCAGCGCGCGGGAGGCATAGGTGCGGAACAGCTCCCCGGCCTGCGTGAGCCGCACGCCAGTGCGAGCCCTCTCGAAGAGCGGTGTGCCGACCTCCTCCTCCAACTGGTGGATCTGATGCGACAGCGTGGGCTGGGAGACGTGCAGCCGCCGCGCGGCGCGCCCGAAGTGCAGCGCGTCCGCGACGGCGGAGAAGTAGCGGAGGTGTCGGAGCTCCATGGCGCCATCATAGATGGCATCTATCGGGCCGATGAAAACAGACGAATGTACGAATCGATGCCCCCGGGTACATCTTCCTCGTCGCCAAGGAGAGGCACCCCATGAAGGCATCGGATCTGTTCGTGAAGGCGCTCGAAGCGGAGGGCGTACGCAGTGTCTACGGACTGCCCGGCGAGGAGAACCTGGACCTGCTCGAGTCCATGCGCACCGCCGGCATGCGCCTGGTCGTCACCCGGCACGAGCAGGCGGCCGGGTTCATGGCCGCCACGCAGGGACGGCTCACCGGACGCGCGGGCGTGTGTCTGGCGACGCTGGGGCCCGGGGCCACCAACCTCGTCACCGCGGCGGCGTACGCGCAGCTTGGCGCCATGCCCATGGTGATGCTCACCGGCCAGAAGCCCATCAAGGTGAGCAAGCAGGGTCACTTCCAGATTGTCGACGTCGTCGGGATGATGCGGCCGCTCACCAAGTCGACCCGCACGCTCGTCTCCGCGGAGCACGTGCCCTCGGCGGTCCGCGAGGCCTTCCGCCGCGCGGAGGAGGAGCGCCCCGGCGCCACCCACCTGGAGCTGCCCGAGGACGTGGCGCGCGAGCCCACCGAGGCCCTGCCCCTGTCACCGGGTGTCGCGCGCAGGCCGGTGGCGGATGAGGCGTCCATCGCCCAGGCAGTGGAGGCGCTCGCGTCGGCCCGCCGTCCGCTGTTGATGATTGGCGCGGGGGCCAACCGCAAGCTGACGTCGGAGATGCTCCGTGCCTTCGTGGACCGGGTGGGCCTGCCGTTCTTCAGCACGCAGATGGGCAAGGGCGTGGTGGATGAGACGCATCCCTTGTGGATGGGCACGGCCGCGCTGTCCGACGGCGACTTCGTCCACCGCGCCATCGAGGCCTCGGACTGCATCCTCAACGTGGGCCATGACGTCATCGAAAAGCCCCCGTTCGTCATGCGCGACGGCCGCCGCACGGTCATCCACCTGAACTTCTCCTCGGCGGAGGTCGACCCCGTGTACTTCCCGCAGGTGCAGGTGACGGGAGACCTGGCGAACGCCGTGTGGCGCATCGCGGAGGGCGTGGGCCCGCGCTCGCACTGGGACTTCACGCCGTTCGAGAAGTCGCGCGCGGGGCTCGACGCGCAGTTCGTCAGTGGCGCCGCGGACGACCGCTTCCCCATCTACCCCGCGCGGCTGGTCGCGGAGGTGCGCCGCGCCATGCCGGAGGACGGCATCGTGTGCCTGGACAACGGCATGTACAAGCTGTGGTTCGCCCGCTACTACCGCTGCCGCCGGCCCAACACGCTGCTGCTCGACAACGCGCTCGCGACGATGGGCGCGGGCCTTCCGTCCGCCATCGCCGCGAAGCTCGTGCACCCCCGGCGCAAGGTGGTGGCTGTCTGTGGTGACGGCGGGTTCATGATGAACTCGCAGGAGCTGGAGACGGCGGTGCGCCTGAAGCTGGACCTGACGGTCATCGTCGTGCGCGACGACGGCTACGGGATGATCCGCTGGAAGCAGGAGGAGATGGGCCTGCCCGACTTCGGGATGACGTTGGGTAACCCGGACTTCGTCCGCTACGCGGAGGCCTACGGCGCACGGGGCCACCGCCCGGCGAGCGCCACCGAGTTCGGCGCCACGCTCACGCGCTGCCTGGAGTCGGGCGGCGTGCACGTCATCGACCTGCCCATTGATTACACGGACACCGCGCGGGCGCTCGGTGCCGGTCCCCTGGTGGAGTCGTGAGCCATGGGCACACACGCGAAGGAGAGGAATCCCATGCTGGCTGAGCGCTACCCGTACTACCTGGCCAACCGGCCGATGCAGCCCAATGCGGAGCTGCCCGTCACCGACAAGTACACAGGGGAGGTCGTCACGCGCGTGGCCGTGGCGAATGCGGCCGCCGTGGAGGAGGCCATCGCCGCGGCGGTGCGCGCGACGGGGCCCATGCGCAGGCTGGCACCGTATGCGCGGCAGCAGGTGCTGGAGCACTGCGTGCGCCGCTTCCAGGAGCGGGCGGAGGAGTTTGCGCTCGCGCTCTGCATCGAAGCAGGCAAGCCGCTGCGCGACGCGCGAGCGGAGGTCACCCGGCTCATCGAGACCTTCAAGGCGGCGGCGGAGGAGGCGGTGCGCGGCGGCGGCGAGGTCCTCAACCTGGAGGTGTCCCAGCGCGCGGCGGGCTACCGGGGCTTCACGCAGCGCGTGCCGGTGGGGCCGTGTTCGTTCATCACGCCGTTCAACTTCCCGCTCAACCTGGTGGCGCACAAGGTGGCGCCCGCCATCGCCGCGGGCTGCCCCTTCGTCCTCAAGCCGTCGGACCGCACGCCGGTGAGCGCGTTGCTCATGGCGGAGGTGCTCGCGGAGACAGCGCTGCCCGAAGGCGCCTTCTCCGTGTTGCCCACGCGCCTGGAGGACGTGGGGCCCTTCATCGAGGACGACCGGTTGAAGCTGTTGTCGTTCACCGGCTCGGAGAAGGTGGGGTGGGATTTGAAGGCCCGCGCCGGCCGCAAGAAGGTGGTGCTGGAACTGGGCGGCAACGCGGCCTGCGTGGTGGACGCGGACCAGGCCGGGCGCCTGGACTTCGTCGCGGACCGCATCGCCCAGGGCGCCTTCTTCCAGGCAGGGCAGAGCTGCATCTCGGTGCAGCGCGTGCTCGCGCACGAGTCGCTGTACGACGCCCTGAAGGAGCGGCTCGTCGCGAGGGCGAAGGCCCTGCGCGCGGGCAACCCCCGGGACGAAACCACCACGCTCGGGCCGCTGATTGACGAGCCCGCGGCGCGGCGGTTGGAGGGCTGGATTCAGCAGGCCGTGGAGCGGGGGGCCCGGGTGTTGACGGGAGGAGGGCGGCGCGGAGCGCTGCTCGAAGCCACCGTGCTGGAGGGTGTGCCGGAGGACGCGGCGCTGTGCGCGGAGGAGGCCTTCGGTCCGGTGGTGCTGCTCCAGCCGTTTCGTGACTTCGACGAGGCCCTGCGCCGGGTGAATGACAGCCGTTACGGCCTCCAGGCGGGACTCTTCACCCAGGACCTGTCCCGGGCGATGCGGGCCTGGGACGAGCTGGAGGTGGGCGGGGTCGTCGTGGGTGACGTGCCCAGCTTCCGGGTGGACACCATGCCGTATGGCGGAGTGAAGGGCTCCGGGCTGGGCCGCGAGGGCGTGAAGTACGCCATCGAGGACATGACGGAAGTGCGGCTGCTGGTGCTCCGCCAGTAGAGTCCTGCCGCCCACTGGAAAGGAATCCGCCGTGATGCTCTTGAAGGCTGTCGTCCTCCTGTCGCTGGCTTCGGCACCTCCCGCGAAGCCGGCGTGTGCCACCACCAACATCGAGACCGCGCTCCAGCACCTGACGGCACACCTCAAGACGGCCGTGCCGGAAGCGTCGAAGGACGACTCGGTGGATAACTCCGCGATGTACTTCGCCGAAGAGGCCGTCGGGCAGACCTGGACGGTCCAGGACGTGCCCAACGGCTATGTGTCCACGGGGAATGATGCTGGCACGCGCTACGAGGCCGCCCTCTTCAAGAACCCAGAGGGCTACCACCTGGCGATCGTGGGCACCGGGGACTCGGGGATCAACACCGCGGTCTACCGCTGTGACAAGTCGGGCCTGGCGCTGGAGAGGGAGGGCCTGGAGGTGCCCCTCGAGAAGGCCATCGAGCTCTATGCCAACGCGGGGCTCATTGCTCCCAAAGGCAAACCCGGGCTGACCCGGAAGGACCTCAAGGATTGGGGCGGCTCCATCCTGGCCTACCACCTGCCCCGGAAGGGCCGGGCCATCCGCATCACGTCGTATGTGGATGAGCCCGGCTCCGCCTATGGCAAGGACCTGGGCACCCTCGAGTACGTCCAGTCAAAGTTCCAGGTCGTCCCGCTCAAGACGAAGGCGCGGTGAGCTGCTCGCGGAGGGGCCTCAATTCGACAGCTGCTGGCAGACGGTCCCTCCGTTGGCGTTCTTCACGTAATACATCAGACCTACGTTCGGATCCTTGAGGACCGACCCGAAGGCAGACGTGAACGCGTTGAAGTCCGTGAAGAAGACGTGCCCGCTGAAGTTGGGGTCGCGGTAGTAGATGCAGTCCTTGTTGACGCTGACACCGCAGATGGCGATGGCGTGCGTGGCCGCACCCGATGTCGGGACCAGCGGGCACTTGTATGCGGCGAAGCCGACTGACTTCGTATAGTTGTGCACCGTCGTGCCATCGACGGCCCCCATGCTGAGCGGGGAACCACACCAGAGCGGGCCGTGGGCCTTCATGAAGACGTCGAGCTTGCTGGTGCTGCCCAGGATGTCCATCGTAGTCAGCTTGTCCAGGCCCCTGAAGCCCAGCATCGTCAGCAGATAGCCACGGGCGAAACCCTGCTTCTTCCATTCCGTGAATTGTTGCAGGGACGCCTGGATCTCCTGTTCGCCGTACTTCTTGGCGGCGACGAAGCTGCTTTCAATCTGGCTGCGATAGAAGTGGAGTTCCTGCTCGCTGTGCTGCCCGGTCAGTAGCTGGATGACCTGGTCCAGCCCATCGAACCGTCTTCCCTCAAGCTGACTGAGGGAGTTCTTGATGCCGGACGGCAACGGCATGTCCTGCTGCCGGATGAAGGTCGGCATTGGCACCCGCTGCGTATTCGTGGGGTTGACCATGGAGTCCGGCAGGAGATCCCACTTGTAGACGGGGTCCAGCGCCTTGAACCCCGTCCGGCTCAACACGGAGTTGAGCTGCACCTTGTCCGTGGTCTTGTTCTTGGTCGAGCCCATGAAGCCCTGGTGCGCCTGAAGCAGCTCCTGGTCGCCCAGGTTGTTCAGGTTCTGGTTGTTGTCGGCGATGAAGGTGCTGATCTTCCGGATGAGGGAGATCCACTTCTGCCCGGCGGGAGGCCATGGCTCATGGCAGCGGGCCACTATCTTGGCCGCGTAGTACCAGCACGTCGGGCCCTTCTGTGCGTTGGTCGAATTGCCGATGGGGGGCACCGCGTAGAGGATCGACATGGCGTTCCGAGCATAAGCCAGGCGTAGAGTGCGCCGTCATGGCACGTCGCGGAACCTGGCAGGGGTGGGCAGTCGCATCCGCCTACTGGACGCTGGCCGGCCTGGCGGCCGCGAGCGAATCCCACTCCGTGGGTGGGATGGAATGGGGACATGCGCTGCTCACTTCGATGGCGGCCCATGTCCTCTGGGTGCCCCTCACCATGGCCATCCTCGGGTTCGGGCTGCGCTTCCCGCTCGAGCGGCGGCAGGTGACGTCGCGGGTCGCGCTCCACGTTGCCGGAGCGCTCGTCGTCTCGTTCATCCGCGCGGCGACGATCTTCTCCCTGGACCCCTGGGTCGGCTGGTACGCGCAGCGTCCGCCCTTCGTGGACGTGCTCGAACATGCGCTGCTCTCCAACCCGTTCGTCTACCTGACCGTGCTCGGCGTGGCGCACGCCGTCCATTACGCGGGCCTGCTCCACCTGCGGGACACCCAGCTGGCCCGCGCGCAGCTGCATGCGCTCAAGGCGCAGCTCCACCCCCACTTCCTCTTCAACACGCTGAACTCCATCTCCGCGCTCGTGCATCGCGACCCGAACGGGAGCGAGCGGATGATCGCGCGGTTGAGCGACCTGCTCCGTGGCACGCTCGAAGCCGCGGGCACGGAAGAGGTATCGCTCCAGGAGGAGCTGCGAGCGCTTCAGCCCTACCTCGACATCCAGGGGGTGCGCTTCGCGGACCGGCTCACGGTGAAGCACGACATCGCGCAGGACGCGCTCGGGGCCCACGTCCCGCACCTCGTCCTCCAGCCGCTCGTGGAGAACGCCATCCAGCACGGAATCGCGCCGGGCTCGGAGCCGGGGACGGTGACGCTGGTCGCCCGGCGTGAAGGGCCCGAGCTCCACCTGGAGGTCCGCGACGACGGCGTCGGTCTCAAGGAGCCTCCGGCGGACATCTCCCAGGGCGTGCGCGGCGGCCGGGGCCTGCGCATCACCCGCGAGCGCCTGGTGCAGCTGTATGGCGGCGCCCACCGCTTGGAGCTCCGGGACGCGGTGGGGGGCGGCACCACGGTGGCGCTCGCCATTCCCTTCCGCACGGAGCCCTCGCCATGAGCGCCGCCCTGCGTGTGCTCATCGTCGATGATGAGCCGCTCGCCCGTCAGCGCCTGAAGGACCTGCTGGCGGAGGCCCCCGACATGCAACTGGTGGGGGAGTGCCGCAACGGCCACGAGGCCATCGCGGCCATCGGCGCCGAGCGTCCGGACCTGGTGCTGCTGGACGTGGAGATGCCCGGGCCGGACGGCTTCGGCGTCCTCCGGGCGCTCGCCCCCGGCCCCGCGCCCGCGATCATCTTCGTCACGGCCCACCGGGACTTCGCGGTGCAGGCGTTCGAGGCCAACGCGCTCGACTACCTGCTCAAGCCCTTCGACCGTGAGCGCTTCCGCTCCAGCCTGGAGCGTGCGCGCGACCGGCGGCGGATCGTGCCGTCCTCCCTGGACGCGGCGCTGCTCGAACGGCTCGAGTCGCTCGCCGTCCGTCCCTCCGCCGAGCCCGCGCGCTACGTGACGCGGCTCGTGGCCCGGGTGGGGTGGCGCATGCGCTTCCTCCCGGTGGAGGACATCGACTACCTGACGGCGGAGGGGAACTACGTCGCCGTGCACGTGGGGAAGCAGTCGCACCTCACGCGGGAGACGATGGCGGCGCTGGAGGAGAAGCTCGACCCCAGGCTGTTCCTGCGCGCGCACCGCTCGTTCATCGTGCGGCTGGACCGCATCGAGGAGGTGGAGCCGCTTCCTCCCGGCGAATTCGTGTTCGTCCTGCGGGATGGCACCAAGCTGACGTCGGGCCGCAGCTACCGCGCGCAGGTGCAGCGCGCGCTCGAGCTGTCGACGTGAGGTGGCCTTCCACCGTTCGTCCCTGACCCTCCACGGTTCGTCACATCTCCTTGGACCCCTTCGCCGCCGCCGGGCGACGGTGCGTTCAACAAAGGAGATGCACATGCATCGTTTCGCAAGGCAGTGGTCGATGAACGTCCTCCTCGCCGTCTCCTCGATGGTGGTGTCCGGTGCCGCCGGGGCCCAGGAACTGGCGCCGGAGTTCGCGTCATGGGAGCGGCCCCGGTGCGAGCCGGGAGGTAGCCTCTTCGCTCCGGGGGAGATCTCCCTGGAGGAGCGCTCGGAGTACCGGCTCGCGCTGTCCGCGGACGGGAAGACGGCGTACTACCACGTCGACTCGGACACGCCGCCGTACCAGGCCATCTACGTGACCCAGCTGAAGAACGGCCACTGGGGGCCCGGTGAGGTGGTGTCGTTCTCGGGCACGTACAAGGACTCGGATCCGTTCCTCTCCCCGGATGGGCAGTCCCTCTTCTACTCCTCCACCCGCCCCGTGAACGGAGGCTCCGAGCGCCCGGACACCGACCTCTGGGTCGTGCACCGCGTCCGCAACGGCTGGGGAACGCCCGAGCACCTGGGGCCGCTCGTGAACTCGCCGAGAGAGGAGCTGTACCCCAGCGTGACTCGCGACGGGACGGTCTACTTCGCGAGCGGCACGTTCGAGACGGACTTCGAGATGTACCGCGTCCGGCGTCAGGGCCAGCACTACACCGCGCCGGAGAACCTGGGCCCCGCGGTGAACACCCCTGACTCGTGGGAGTACAACCCCTGGGTGTCCCCGGATGGGCGGGTGCTCGTCTTCGCCTCGCTCAACCGTCCCGGAGGCTACGGGCTGGGGGACCTGTACGTGAGCTTCAACGTCGCGGGCCACTGGACGCCCGCCGCCAACCTGGGGCCCGCGGTGAACACGGAGAAGGACGAGTTCCACCCCACGCTGAGCCGCGACCTGGGCCAGCTCTACTTCGTGCGGCAGACGTGGGATCCGTTCGTGCCCTCGGACCTCTACCAGCTGGACGCGCGCTGCCTCTGGCGCTGACCGCTGGACCCGGGGCGCCAAGCATTGGCACCTCCTTTCGCCCGGTCCCCTCCTGCCGGCGTTGCTCCTGCTCCCGGCCGACTTCAGTTTGAGAGCTGGCGCCTCCACTCAGGGAGGGAGTCACTCTCATGGAGTCTCATCAGGACGCGGCACAACAGGTCATCAAGGCACTGGCGCAGGGCCGGAGCTTCGAGAAGTTCCAGGCCATCCAGGCAGTCGAGAAGGCCCCTCGCGAAATGCGGAAGGCCCTGCGCCGGGGGCTGCAAGTCACCCTCCAGAGTGAATTCGAACCGGAGCCGCATGAGTCGCTGCCGAGGAGCGAGGCCCGGGGCTGGCTGCTCGCGGGTCTGGGCCGTGTGGTGGAGCAGGACGACAAGGCAGCGGAGGAGATTCGCAAACATCTGGATCCAGACCACGAATGCTACGAATGGGCCCGCTACTGGGCCCTTGAAGGGGTCTTCAAGGCCAAGGGGGTCGATCCCGGGTGGATGGAGGCCATGGCGCAGGATGTTCGGGCCCAGCCGCCGCCAAGTTCACGTGATGGGGAGTACCAGCCCCTCGCCCGAAGTCTCGCCACGGTCATGCTGCACGAGCTGCATCAGCGGAACGTGCAACAGGCGCAGAAGGGGAGGCCCGATGAGTACTCAGAGGAGATCAGTCTGGCCCTGAAAGCGAAGGCCCGGGATGCGCCAGAGTCAGCGCGGGAGGCCGAGGCGATGGTTCGCGCGCTGCGCACCGTTCCACTGAATGAAGAGGACATCATCAAGCAGCTGTGCCTGCTCTTGCGCAACGATACCGATTTGCCCGCGGCGACCTATGACGTCATCTGCGCCCTGGGCGGGGTGAAACCAGACGGGTTCTACGCCAAGGACGCCATCGGGGCCCTCCAGGATGCGGTCGAGCGGTACCGCCCCTGGGCGAAGTTCGATACCCGGCGACGTGAAGCCATCCACAGCCTGGGCAGACTCGGATCACGAAGCGCCGTGGAGACCCTGCTTCCCGATCTGACGGACAGCAACCCCTCCATTGCCCAGGCCGCGGCCGTCTCGCTGAAGAAGATTCTGGGCGTGGAGAACACCGTGTCGCGCATTCTGGAGGAGATGCTGGCGGCGAAGGCACGCAACCAGCTCCTCGGCCCGCTGGCACGCCAGTACGCGAACGCGCTCCGCGCCATGGGGGAACCCGAGGAGAACCTCGAACAACAGGTGGTGCGGCGGCTCGAATCCGCCATGGCCGCGGACGTGGAGACCCAGGAGGTCTCACGGCTGTTGTTGCTGGAGCTGGGGGGCTCCGAGGCCTATCAGACGCTCCGGGCGCTCGTGGGCGCCATGCAGGATTATCAGAACGTGCTCAGCAGGTCGGAGCAGGCGGTCAGCGCGCAGTTCGAGAAGACGCTCAAGGAAGCACGCGTCGGCTTCTGGACGACCCTGGGCATGGCTCTCGTCGTGTTCATGTTCGGCGTCATCCTCCTGGGGGGGACCGCGGTCCTGGCGATGCGCGGTGGACTCAAGGACGTGGGCGCCTGGGCCGGTATTGCCTCGGGAGGCATCGGGCTCCTCGGCATCCTCTACGGATTCTTCGTGACGAAGCCCCGAGTGCTGGTCAACCAGTCCGTGGACCACATGCTGCGGCTCAAGCTCATCTTCCTGGGCTACATGCACCAGCTCAGTCAGATCATGCAGCTCTTCACCCGGCACGTGCTTCAGGACAAGGCGATGAGCGCCCAGGACTTGCAGCGCTTCTCGGAGCTCGTGCGAGAGGCGAGGGCGGACGCCATCCAGAGCATCCACGACCCCTCGGCGTCGGGCGAACCGCAGGGGACGGACTGACCCGCCGCGGGTTGAAGTACCCGTCCGCCTGGATCCTCAATGCCATCCGGGTGACGCAGCGCCCGTTGGAGCCGGGAGCCAACGCTGTGACCGGAATGGCCACGCATGGAGCCGGATTCGTAGCGAATCCGGCTACACGCGAAGATCCTGACGCCTATCGCAGCTCAGGCATCAGGGCGTGCGCGCCACCTTCTGGAGGGTGAAGCTTTGCATTCCCACTCCCTGGAGGGACACTTCCCGGAGCGCGTGTGAATGGGATTGGACGCCTTCGGGCCGGAAGGTGACCAGGTCCACCGCGACCGACAGCGTGTGGTCGGGGAAGCGGACGGGGCGGGGGAACGGAAAGTCCAGGCCGGGTGTGCAGCCCTCTCCGTTGGGGCCGGCGATGACGCCGTGGCCACTGCCCCACTTCCCGGGGAAGGCCACCAGCCGGGAGAACTTCGCGTCATCCCCCGGGCCCGCGGGCCCACCGAAGCTCTCCGGGACGGGGGCCACGCCGAAGCGCTCGAAGGCCAGCTTCCCGCCGACGTAGCCGCGCACGGTGTAGGTGGAGGCCCCGTGCACGGACGGGTCCACGTAGATGGCGCCCTGGTTCTCCGCCTTCGAGCGGGCCACCACCACCCGCTCCAGCATCTCCGACGTGCCGTCCGGCTGCGCCCCGATGTAGGTCAGCAGCATCCGGCTGCTCCCATCCGGCTCCAGCGGGCTCAGCCAGGCATCCCAGCCGGTGGCGCCCTCCAGGTGGAGGCTCACTCCCGACTGCTTGCCGTCCGTGCTCTCCACGAGCAGCCCCTCGTTCGTGGCGGACAGCTTCGAGGCGTCCACCGGACAGCTCTCCACGCCGTCGAACCACGTGCAGCCCTTGTCCGTCGTGTCCCCGGCGATGCCCGGCGTCGCGGCGAACAGCAGCCCGACGCCCAATCCGAGTCCGAGTGCGTTACGAATGAGTGAGCCGCGATTCTTCCAGCGCGTGTCCATGGCGTTGCTCCGTGGAGAGGGGTTGGGGGGCCTGCGCCGGAAAGTGATTGCAGGGGCCGTGCCCGGCGACTTCATGACTTCCCGTGTCGTGGCGCGGCGGGCATTCTCCCCGCTCGGCAGCTCCCCCCACGAAAGAGACAGGCATGCTCACGGAGCAGGTCCGCAAGGCTCGACAGAAGCTGGTGTTGGCCCACTTCCACGACGAGGTGAGGCAGGACTGGGACTCCGTCCTGTCGACCTTCCCGCACCCGCATTACGAGCTCATCCCCACCCTGACGGTGCACGACGGGAACAGCGCGGTGCGCGACTACTACCGCGACACCCGCGTGGCCTTCCCGGACCAGCACCACGAAATCATCTCGCTGCGGCACAGCGATGACGCCGTCATCGTGGAGTTCTGGCTCATGGGCACCCACCTGGGGCCGCTGGGACAGATTCCCGCCACGGGCAACACGTTCCGGGTGCGCATGTCGGCGTACTTCATCTTCGACGCGGCGGAGACGCTGGTGTGCGAGCGCGTCTACTTCGACACGCTCAGCATCCTCAAACAGCTCGTCGGTGGGCTGGACATGAAGAACCCGAAGAACTGGCTGCTCGCCGCGCGGTGCCTCAAGGGCCTGCTGGCGATGTCCGGCGACAAGCCCGTGCCCATCCTCACCCAGACGACTCCGCCCGTCTTCAACGACTGACGCTTGCGCATGCCGCGGGCCAGGAGAACCCAGGAGGTCATTGCGGGAACATCCTGTTCAGAATCCGGAGTCCTCCCATGGGTTGGTGTGAAATCGCTGCGCGATAACTGCATCGCGCTCTACAATAAGACCTGCTAGGCCTTTCAACGCCTTGCGTCTGTCCAAGAAGCCCGGTGCCCGTGAGGGACGCCGGGCTTCTTGCCAGGGGGCCTACAGCCCCGTGCTCTCGAGCAGCACGTACGCGTTCTCGCTGGGGAAGTACCCGGGCGAGAAGACGTTCGCGTCCGTGACGAAAGCCCGGTCGCCCAGGATGGCCAGCTTGGGCCCGGTGGTGGAGCGGATGAACAGCGGCACCGCCAGCTGCGTCTCCGGCCAGCGCACCATGCCGTCCGTGCCGAAGGACGTGTCCAGCTCCCCGTTGGGCAGCAGGCGGAAGAGCACGGGCTTCGCGTACACGTCCGCGAAGACGAGGATCTTCCCATCCGCCTGGATGCGCAGGCCGCTGACGTCCACGACGTCGAGCACGCCCGCGGGCGCGGTGAGCTCCCGCACGCCCGCGGGGCCGAAGGTGACGTCCGGCTTGCCGTCCGCCGTGTACGCCACGAGCTTGAGCACGCCGTGCGCTTCGCCGCCGACCTTCACGTCCTGCCGTTCGCCCGCGAGCAGCAATCCACCGTTGGGCCGCGCCACCAGGGCGTGGGCCTGGCCGTCCTCGCTCTTCGCGATGCCGCCGGTCCCGAAGGTCATGTCCTGGCTGCCGCTGGAGGTGATGCGCACGGCCGCGAAGTGGTCACCCCCGGCCAGGACGACGCTGGAGCCCTGGAGCACCATGCCCTGCACGGATTCGGCATCCGTGTACGCGCCGCCAATCCAGCTGCCGGACGGGCTGCCCGCGGACTTGAACGTCGTGTCGAGCGAGCCGTCCGCGTTGTAGCGGATCAGCGCGAAGTCCTCGTCCAGCCCGTCGGACTTGGTCAGGAAGCCACCGACGTAGAAGCGGCCGTCCGCCAGGGGCAGGATGCTGCGGACGGTGCCCACGAAGTTGACCGAGTTCTCCTCGCCGAAGTGCAGGCGCGAGCGGCCATTCTTGTTGAAGCCCGTGTCCAGCTGGCCGTTGGGCTGGAGCTTCACCACCGCGAAGTCGCGCGAGTCCGTCTTGTTGCCGCCCCGGGCGAAGCCCGCGACCAGGATGCTGCCATCCGCGAGCACCGCCACCGTGTCCGCGCGGTCGTCCTGCTCCCGCTGGCCGGAGAGGGGGCCCTTGGCCGGGCCTTCGAAGTCGAGCACCACGGAGCCCTGCGTGCCGAACGACGTGTCCACCTCACCCGCCGCGGTGTAGCGCCGCACGAGCAGGTCCACGCCCGTGGTGGCCAGGTTCGCCTCGGTGGAGCCCACCACGATGAGGCCGCCGTTGGACACCGCCAGCGCCCGGCCTTCTTCCGCGGGGAGCTTCGTGCCGGCATCCGGTGGTGTCCCCGCGTCCGGCTGCGTCCCTGCGTCCGGGGAGGGGTTGTCGTCAGGGGCTCCGTCGTCGCCTCCGCAGGCCCCGCCGCCCACGAGCAGGGCGCTTGCGACCAGTGCCGCCCACGCAGCCCTCCGCACGCTGTGATTCATTCGAGATGTCCCTTCCGGTCTGTCCAGTGCCGCCGTTGCACCGGGGTTACGCCGTCAGGGGCATTTATTCTCCGGGCCGGGGTGAGCGCCGACTCGACCCCGGACGTTGCTCACGCGTAGTCCGACCTCAGCTGTTGTTTCAGCGTGTCATCCAGATTGAGCTGCGCGGACAGGAGTTCCCAGTAGTCCGGCCCGCCCACGGTGGGCGCGTCGAGCGTGATGCGCCCGGCCACCCGGTCCAGGTCGGTGACGAACGCGGAGGCTTCAGGACCGGTGGCGAAGACGTCCTGCGGCTCATTGTCGAGCACGAGCTCGAAGGGCCTGGGGGCGCCGGGGCGCAGCTGTGCGCGCTCCTCGCGGTCCATCCGGTGGCGGAAGTCCGGCAGGTCCGCCATGGCCTCTTCGAGGAGGATGCGCGCCGCTTCGAAGCCCACGTCGTTGAGGGGGGAGTCGTCCGCCCACAGGGAGAAGGCCTTCTCGACGCCGTCGACGGTCCAGGGCTCGGAGGGATGGCCCGGGTCGAAGGCGAGCGACTCCATCAGCGCGCGGTCTCCATAGCGGGCAATGCCATCCACGATGACGAGGCGCACCTCCTTCTCCGTGGCGGAGATCAACGCGTCATAGGGGTCGCCGTCGGTGCCCGCGATGACCAGCAGGTCCGCGAGGGCGTTGGCTCGGAGCGTGCCCAGCTGGGACTGCCAGCCCGTGACGCGGGCGGCGTCCGCCGTCACCGAGCGCACCAGGGTCTTGGAGGACAGGGACACGCCCTGTCGTGCTGCCTCGTGGCGGGCGACCTTCAGCTCCTGGAGGAGGTTCTTGCTGCCAGTGGGGGACCAATCACAGCCCAGCGAGAACGTCACGCCCGCGCCGAGCAGGTCCGCGATGTGCAATGTCTGTCCATACAGCAGCAGGTTGCTGAAGGGGGACCACACGACCTTGGCGCCCATGGCGGCCATCTTGTCCAGGTCCGGGCGCTGCAAACCCAGACTGTGGATGCCAATCAGTGAAGGCTGGACGAGGTCATGTTCGGCCAGGTCCGCGTAGCGGCGGTGGGCGTAGTCATCCACGCCTTCGCCCAGGTGATAGAAGTACGCGGCGCGGGACTTCAAGGCCTCGCGGAAGGATTCGATGTCTTCGGCGTCGTCATGCAGGTCCATCACGCGGGTGCTGCCCCCGGGCAGGTGGTCGTCGCGAGGTTCCTCGACGTTGCGCATGGCGCCCCGGAAGAGGGCCTCGCCGCCGGACACGCGGGTCCGGATGCCCTGGCCGGTGGTCGTGCCCGCGAGCAGCGCCTTGGCTTCGATGTAGCGGACGACGGCGCGGGCCGAAGGGGCGTGGCCGGCGAGCACGCGGATGGGCAGGGAGATGCGCGCGGCGTATTCCGCGTGGCGCGGCCACTGGGTGCGATTGAGGTAGCGCTTCGGCACCCGCCACAGCGTCAGCACGTCGTAGACGAAGTGGTTGTGCAGGTCGATGAGCCCTGGATAGAGCGTCCCTCCGGTGTCGATCCTGGGGGCGTTCTGGAAGGCCTCGGGGAGGGGGCCGCCCGATGGCTCGACCGCGACGATGCGGTTGCCACGGATGAGGACGCGCCCCCGTTCAATCACTTCGTCCCGGGAGTTGAGCGTCACCACCCGGCCTTCCAGGACGTAGCGGGGGACGGCGTCAGTGGGCTCGGGTGCTCCAGTGTTCATGGCTCGCCTCCCGTGGCGACAGGCTTGCCTTGAAGATAGGGACGCGACGGGGC
>NZ_RAVY01000118.1:0-31296 GCF_003611625.1 Corallococcus sp. CA054B | reverse complement strand
GGCGGGCATGGGCCGTTCTTTACACCACGCACGCGCGGAACCTTCCCGGAGCGGCGTCGGGCGTGTTGGCTGGCTGCTTCTCTGCCCGGAAGGGCCCGGCTGGATGCCTCCTGTTGGACGTCTGGCCGCCCGCCCCGGAAGCAGGCGCCGGATGCGTGCCATTGCCGGTAGTTGGGTGCCCTCCGAGGCGAAAGGGTGTTCCTGGCCGGACGTGCGGCAGGCAGCCGTGCCAGTTCTCCCCGTGTCAAGGCGTTACGGACGGCGAGGGGCTCCCTAGCTTTCCCACATCAACGCAGCACATCAATTTCGAAAGGGAGGGCGCGCATGCCTCGCTCCTACAGCTTCGACCACTTCCAGGTTCCCAAGACCCTGCCGCCGCAGAAGCGCAGCCTGCGTCAGCGCGACAAGGCGCGCCTCGCCCAGTCCTCGCGGGTGGCGGTGGACGAACACGAGGGTGTCCACTACGGCAAGAGCCACGCGCAGACGGAGGAGATCCTCACCGCGCGCAAGATGGAGCTTCAGCTGGAGGAGCTGGCCCGTCCGGAGGCGGACGCGAAGTTCTCCCACGGGCCGGTGTCGCGCGTGAGCGGCGCCTCGAAGAAGCAGCGCAAGGCGGCCCCGTCGCCTGTCATCGGGACGACGGCGCCCATCGGAGCGCTGCCGCCCACGCAGGAGCGGCCGATGCAGCAGGGCCGGCTGCCGGACCTCATCGACGAGGCGCGCCGGCAGCTCAAGGCCATCCAGTCCGGCGTGGGTGACGTGGCGACGGCGATGCAGCGGCTGGCGTCGCTGCCTTTCCAGGCGGTGCGCCTGGCGGCCCGCCGCATCATTCCGGCCTGAGCAGGAAGGGGAGGGTGAACGACGCGTGGAGCTGACCCTGGTCTCCTACAACATCCACTCAGGCATCGGCGTGGACGGAGCCTTCGACCTGGAGCGCGTGGGCTCGGTCTTGCGCGAGGTGAACGCGGACATCATCGCCCTGCAGGAGGTGGGGGACTTCCGGGGCAAGACGTCCCGGGAGGACCAACCCGAGCACCTGGCCGAGATGCTCGGGATGCACATGGCCTTCGGACCCAACGTGGTCCGCAACGGCCGCCGGTACGGCAACGCCATCCTCAGCCGGCTGCCGGTGCTCAAGTCGAAGAACTATGACTTGAGCGTGCCGCGCCGTGAGCCCCGGGGCGCGTTGCGGTGCGACCTGGACCTGGGAGGGGGGCAGCAGCTGCACGTCTTCTGCCTCCACCTGGGGTTGTCCGTGAGCGAGCGGCGGCGGCAGGAAGCGCTCCTCCTGTCCGCCGACCTGCTCCGCGACGCGGCCCGCAAGGACCCCATGGTGGTGTGCGGGGACTTCAACTCCTGGGGCAACGGGCCGGTGTCGTCGCTCGTGCGCGAGGCCATCCACGACGCCGCGTTCGAACTGGGCGCCGCCGCGCGCACGTACCCCACGCGGCTGCCCCTGTTCCGGTTGGACCGCATCTACGTGGACTCGGGGGTGAGGCCGGTGTCGGTGACGCCGCACCGGACGCCGCTGAGCCGGGTGGCGTCGGACCATCTGCCGCTGGTGATGCGCTTCGAGGCGCCCATCGCCGTGCAGCCGCCTGTCGCACCGCCGGTGCAGCTGATCGGCTAGGGGTGTGGGCTTGCGGTAGGCTCGCTCCTGGGTCCGGTGGTTTCTCGCGTTGAGTGGCCGACGCTGGCGAACGCCGGACAAATTCCTCGCGCCGTGGTTGTCGCGGGGAGGTGGGGTGCCTAGGTTGGCGCCCACGCGCACAGGGACGTGAGCGTCGGCCGGAGAGCGCATGCACGTGGGCAGTGAACAGACGGATCGCGGCGTCGCCGCGCTCGTCGGGCGCATGGCGGACGGCTTCAGTCGGTTGGTGACGCAGCACCTCCAGCTGGCGCGCGTGGAGCTGGCGGAGGACGCGAAGGCCATGGGCCTGGACGTGGCGAGCATCGCCGTGTTCGTGCCCTTCCTGCTCGTGGGGTACGCCTTCATCTGCGGGGCGCTGGCGGCCGTGCTCGCTCCGTGGACGGGGTGGGCGGGGGCGCTGGCCATCGTAGGCTCGGCGAACCTGGTGGGCGGAGGCCTGGGCATCCTGCGCGCGGTGAAGCGGATGAAGTCACGCCAGATGATGGATGACAGCGTGAGCGAGCTGTCGCGCAGCATGGCGGTGCTCACCACGGCGCAGCCGCGGGTGGCCGCGACGCCCGGGGTGAACACGCTGAAGGACACGACGGGAATGGCTTTCAAGGAGCCGCGGGATGGCCGCTAGCAATGGACACCTGCCGCGCACGAGCGCGGCGCTTCGCGAGGAAATCGAGCGCACCCGGGCCGACCTGGCCACGTCGGTGAGCGCGCTCAAGGTGGAGGTGGCGGAAGTCACCGACTGGCGCCAGTGGGTGCGCAAGCATCCCTACGCCTGCGTGGGGACCGCCTTCCTCGTCGGTTGCCTGGTGGGCTCGCGGCGCTGAAGCTGCGCCAGCGGGTCCTGATGCAAAAGCTTCAAGACGCAATCGGAAAAACGAACGCACAGCAGAGGGCTTCCATGGAAATCAATCCGCAGCAGATGGCAGACCGGGCGCGGCAGCTTCAGGACCAGCTGCCGAACATGGACGAGGCGCGGCAGAACCTGGTGGACCTGAACCATCAGGTCGTCGGGTTCATCAAGGCCAACCCGGGCACCTGCCTGCTGGGCGCCATCGCGGTGGGCTTCATCGTGGGCCGCATCGCGTCCCGCTAACCGGTTGCCGGAAAAGGGAGCACGGACATGACGAACTACTCGGGCACGACGGGCAACGGCACGGGGCACAGCGAGGACGCGGGCTTCGGCCAGCGCGTGGATCAGCTGGGCTCCGACGCGCAGCAGTTCATCGGCAACGCGCGCAGCGCGGTGGCGGACCTGGGGCAGGCGCTGGACCTGAAGGGGCGCGTGGAGCGCAACCCCTATGGCACGTTGGCCATCGCCGTGGGCGTGGGCTACGTGCTGGGCGGCGGTCTCTTCACGCCGCTGACCGGGCGCATCCTCAAGCTGGGCGTGCGGCTGGCCGCGCTGCCCTTCGTGAAGGATGAGCTCATGGGCATGGCGGAGTCCGCCTTCCAGGGCTATCAGACGGGCCGGGGCACGCCGCCCTCGGGCAGCGTCTAGGATTCTTTCGCAGCACCCCACGTCTTTCCCCGAAGTCATTTCCCCGGAGTCGGACATGCTGAGCCTGAAGGACTTGAAGAAGCTGGACCGCGACGACGTGCTGGACCTCATCGGCCTGGAGACGCGCCGCACGACGGCGGAGACAGCGCTGCCGGCGCTGGGCATCTTCGCGGCGGGCGTGCTCGTGGGCGTGGGCGTGGGCCTGCTGCTCGCGGACAAGCCGGGCCAGCAGCTGCGCGGTGACCTGCGCCAGCGCATCCAGGGCGGCCAGGACAAGCTCGCCACGGCCATCAACAACGCGCGCGGCACGGAAGGCCAGCAGGGTGCCGGCTCCACGGTGCCGCCGGGCCAGCGGACGACCTGATTCCAGGGCGTGGCCTTGAAGTCACACACGGGCCTCTTCCCGCTCAAGGCGGGGAGGGGCCTTCGTGTTTCCGGCGAGGGGCAGGGCGGATGGCCTAGGATGCGAGGCGATGAGCAAGAAGCCGCCCGGGGCGACACCGCCACCGAGACATGACACGCCCGTGGATGTGCCCGCCGTGGACGCGTCCCCGGCGCTCCCCGTGCGAAACACAGACACGCCGTGGGCCTCCGGACCCGACGGTGCGCTGGGGCAGTTGCGCGCGCTGGAGACGCTGGAGTCCGCCTACGACGCCTGGGCGGAGCTGAAGCGCGGCCACGCAGCCTCCGTCATCCAGTTTCGCGAGGAGCAGGCCCGGCTCACGCAACAGGGTTCGTTCCTGCTGGGCGCGGTGCGCGCCGCGGGCATGGACACCGGTTCGACGACCCCGGGCCTCCAGCAACAGGGCGCCGCCAGCGACTTCCTGCGCGACGCGGAAGCCAAGCTCGCCAAGGCGCGCGACGCCGTCTCCCAGCGCGAAGCGGAGAGCGAGGCCCGCCATCAGGTCGCGTTCACGGAGGTCCGCGCCACGCTGCTGGACCGCGTCCAGCGCTACCTCCAGCGCAGCCGGCCGCACCTCACGCTGCTCCTGCGACGGGTGGGCGCGGAGCGCTCCATCCTCCACGTCGCGCGCGTGCAGCCGGATGAGGCCGTCCTGCTCTGCTACCTGCTGACGCAGCGGGTGCCGTCCCGCTACGGCTTCCTCTTCGACGACTTCACCGAGGACCTGTCGCTGCCGCCCGCGCCGCTCTACGCGGAGGAGTCCGTCGCCTCCGACGCCGTGCGCCCGGACGCGCCGGGCCTGCTGCGCGTCATCGACGCGAGCACGGACGTCGTGCCGCTCAAGGGCTTCATCCCCCTGCGCGTGCCCAGGCCCGGGGGAGGGGAGGACTTCTTCCGCCTCCTCCAGCGCGGCGCCGTGATGGAGGTGGAGATCGCGGACGGTCCGGACTTCCGCAGCATCCTCACCCGCGAAGAGTCGGAACGCTTCGCGGGCCACCTCCTGCGCCTCAAGTTGGAGGAGCGCATCGGCCTGGACATCGAGGCCGGCTAGCCGCGCTCAGTTCGTCCGGACGATGCCCACTTCCGCGGTGCCCGCCAGGACGACGCTGCCCAGGAAGAGGTTGTCGGACTCCGGGCCGCCCATGCGCACGGCCTGGAAGATGACGAGGTAGGCCTGCTTGGGGTTCGGGAACGCGGTGGCGGGAATCGTCACGCGCGGCTCGCGGAACAGCGCCGGGGTCGCGGCCAGTTGGAGGAACTCCACCGGCGACGTGGGCACGTTCGAATAGGTGGCCTGGCCCTTCTCCCCGTTCGAACCCAGCGGCACCACCGTCACGAAGCCCAGCGTCCGGTCCTGGTTCGGCGGAGGCGCCGGCCGGTCGAACTCGAACGCCGTGTTGGCGTTGTGGCGCACGAAGCCCTCCGCCGGGTGGAACTTCGAGATGGCCTCCTTCGTCGGCGCGTCCTCCACCCGCGCCTCGTACTTCGTCCCGCCCTGCTCCGCGAAGAACGAATAGGTGGCGCCGGACGCGTACTTCAGGTCGTCCGTGGAGTCGCTCGTCACGCCGTAGCTGCCGCCGCCCTGGCCGTTGAGAGGAACTCCCGCCGAGCTCCCGGCGTTCAGCGTCACGGTGGCCCCGCTCAGGCCCTGCGGCTGCGCGTTCTCCCCCGACTTCGTCCCGAAGAACACGAACGCCGCCGTCTGCCCGGGGAAGGTCACCACGTCCCCGCCGCTGGTCCCCCCGTCGTAGCCCGCCAGCGCCAGCGCGGACACCTCCACCTGGGGCGTCGCGAGCAGGGTGCCCACGATGACGTGGTCCGCCTTGAGCTGGTTGGTCGTCTTCTCCAGGTCACAGGCGAGCGGCGACAGCAGGGACACGGTGGCCAGGGCGGACAGCAACAGGCGTTTCATGGGCACTCTCTTGAACGGGGCACGGGTGACGGCGGCCAACCATACCGCGCGTGTTGCCCATGGGCGCGAGCCCCCATCGGAGTATCCTGGGCGCCGCTCGTGCAACGCCTCCGCATCCACTCCTCTGGCCGCCGCTTCCTCCACCGGCTCGGCTTCTCGCTCGCCATGGCGGCCCTGTTCGGCTGCCTGCTGGGTCTGCTCGTCTCCCAGCGTGACACGGGCCCCGTACGGCCGGACGACACGCCCGCGCCCCTGCTGTCGCCCTCCGGCTTCATCGACGGGCTCTCGCGATGGATCGACGGCGGCGAGCGCGTCTTCTACGACTGGCGCATCCGCCAGCTGGGAGAGGTGTCCGAGCGCTCCGACCGCGTGGTGCTCGTCTCCATCGACGACGACACGCTCGCCGAAGCCCAGCAGGGCCCCCGCGCGGACATCGCCGCGTACCCGTGGCCGCGCCAGGTCATGGGCAGCATGGTGCACCGCCTGGTGGAGGAGGGCGCCTCCGTGGTGATGCTGGACTTCGCCTACCCGGAGCTCAGCCCCCGCGCCTGCGTCACCCCCACGCGCTCGGGCCGGGGGGCCCTGTCCCAGGATGACGACGCACTCCGCGCCCTCCTGGACCAGGACCCCGGCCACTCCGTGCTCGCCTTCCGCTGGGGCGCCGAGGGCACCCGCACGCTGCCGCCCACCGGCCGCCTGTGGCCCTACCGCGTCCGCCTGGGCAGCTACCCCAACGTCACCGAGGCCCGCACCCGCGCCCAGTCCGTCCTCGCCCTCCAGCGCCCCGCGTTCCTCATCCCCGCCGGCAAGGCCCTGGAAGTGTGGGCTGGCGTCGCGGACGAGGGCGAGGGCCGCAGCCTGGGCGAGCAGATGGGCACCGCCGCCGCGGCCATCCAGGAGCGCCGCGCCGCGGATGACGCCTTCCGCGTGGCCCCGTCGGACCTGTTCCTCGCCCTGGCCTCCGTGCAGGTGCAGGGGCTGGATCCGGAGAAGCTCCTGGAGGTGCGCCAGCTCCAGCACCCGGTGACGCCGCTGCTCAGCCAGGCCAGCGGCTACGGCGCCACCACGCTGCCCGCGGACCCCGACGGCGTGGTGCGCGGCGTGCCCCACCTGGTCGCGTACAGCCCGCGCGGTGGCGAGCGCTACGTCCTGCCCTCGCTGCCCCTGGCCGCCGCCATGCGGCTCGCGGGCACGCAGAAGCTGCGGTACGCGGACGGGCGTCTCTACATCGGGGACAAGTACTCCGTGCCCATGGACGCGGCCGGCTACAGCCTGCTGCGCTGGGAGGCTCCGTCCGCCACCCGCGGCGCGCGCGGCCCGCTCGCCCGCTCCATCCGCGCGTGGAACGTGCTGCTCAACCTCTTCGACTCGCAGGAGGCGCGGCCCGTCCGCTTCGACCACGATCTGGAAGGCCGCGCCGTCATCCTCACCAACACCAGCAGCTACGCCCCCGAGCGCCGGGTGACGCCCATCGGGCCGGGCATCGCCAACGGCGCCGTGCTGGGCCAGGCGCTCGCCAACATCCTCGCGTCGGACGGCATCACCCGCGCGCCGCCCCGGGTGGACATGCTCGCCACCATGGGGCTCGCGTTCATTGGCGCGTTCCTGGCGCTGTCGTTCAGCTGGCTCCTGCGCTCCGTGGGCGGCGCCTTCCTCTTCGTCTGCGTGGCGGTGGCGGCCGGGGCGGGCTACGTGGGCGCGGCGGGCTACGTGTTCGTCCATGACCGGATGTGGATCGCCGTCGCGGGACCGCTGTGGTCCGGCGGGCTCGCGTTCCTGGTGACGACCCTCTACGCCTTCCGCACCGAGCAGGACGTGCGCGAGTTCGTGCACAGCGCGCTGGGCCGCTACGTGAGCCCGGACGTGGCGCGGCTGGTGGCGCGCGACGTGAGCCTGATGAAGCCGGAGCGCCGGCAGATGACCGTGTACCTCTGCGACATCGAGGGCTTCACGCGCCTGTCGGAGGCGCTGCCGCCGGAGCAGCTGGTGCCGCTGCTCAACACCTTCCTCACGGAGATGACCGCCGTGGTGCGCGCTACGGCGGGGCAGGTGGACAAGTACATCGGCGACTCGGTGATGGCCTTCTGGGGCGCGCCCGTGCGCACGGACCGCCACGCGCACCTGGCCTGTGAGGCGGCGCTGAAGCTCCACGCGGCGCTCGCGCAGAAACAGCCCCTCTGGGAGAAGCAGTTCGGCCACCGGCTGTCGGTGCGCGCGGGCATCGACACGGGCGACCTGCTGGTGGGCGACATGGGCAGCGAGCTCAAGTCCAACTACACCGTCATGGGCGACGCGGTGCGCATGGCCGGCCGGCTGGAGGCGGCCAACAAGGAGTACGGCACCCAGGTGTTGGTGGGGCAGGCCACCGCGCAGCTCGCCAGCGACGCATACGTCTTCCGCGAGGTGGACCGCGTGCTCCTGAGAGACCGCCCCCAGCCCGTGCGCGTGCACGAGCTCCTGGGTCGGCGGGGCGAGTTCTCCCTGGAGAAGCAGGCGGGCATCGCCCTCTACGAGAAGGCCCTCACCGCCTATTACGGGCGCGACTTCATCGTGGCCCAGGAGCTGTTCCGCCGCTGCGGCGTGGAGCACGGCGACCCGGTGGCCCGCGTCTACGTCCAGCGCTGCCAGCGCCTCATCCAGACGCCGCCGCCCGAGGACTGGGACGGCGTCATCCGCTGGGGCAGGCGCAGCACGGACGCGCGCTGAGAGGGGCGCCCGGAGGCCATGGGTGCCGTGAAGCGGCCTCCCGGAAGCCGAAGCGTCGAAACCTGTCCGACAGTCGGACAGGTTTCCCAAGGCCGTGACCGGTGTACTTCCCGGGGCTTCATGGAAACGAGGCCAACCGTCCGAGTCGCCTGCCGGGACAGCGCGGCCGCAGGCTTCATGCGGCCTGAACCTGTCCGACAGTCGGACAAATCGCCCAAGGCCGTGCCATCGCGGCCGGTGCACATCCCCGAATTCCAATGACGCGGGGCCCACAGTCCGCGTCGCCTGCCGCGACAGCGCGGCCTCAGGCTCCATGCGGCGCGAACCTGTCCGACTGTCGGACAGGTTTGGCTCGGGCGCACCCGGCGGGCGCCCTGCCCAGGGGCCTCTCTTGGCGTCCGCCCAAGCACACCGTCACGGACCATCACCGCGCTTCGTGAGGCGCGCGTACGCGGGGCACTTCGGGGCGTGGATGGGGCAAGGAATCCCGGGTGGCGTGCTTTGCCTGTGGACCGCCCGTCAGGGCTGCGTGTCGACCCGCAGGGGCACACCGAAGCGCGTGGTGAAGAACTGGAGGAGGTGGGCGTGCTCGAAGGCGATCTCCTCCGGGCGCTCCGTGAGGTGCGCGTGCTCGGGGATGATCATCAGGGTCGCGTCCTGGCCCCTTGCCCGGAGCTTGCGCACGAAGACGTCCGCGTCCGACAGCGACACCTTGGGGTCCCTCGCGCCCAGCATCAGGGCGATGGGTGCCTCCACCCGGTCCACCCAGGTCACGGGGGAGATGGCGCGAAGCAGCTCCGCGTCCCGCTCCGGATCTCCGTACTCCGCGGCTCGGGCGCCGCGCAGCTCCGGCGTCGTCTGGGAGAGGAAGGAGCCCAGGTCCGTCTTGGCCGCGAAGGCGAAGCCCGCGTCGTAGCTGCCCGCGAAGCGCGTCATGCCCACCAGCGTCTGGTTGCCTCCGTAGCTCCACCCGAGGATGCCCAGCCTGGGGACCACGCCATCACGGGTGAAGCGCTGGCGCAGGCAGCGGCTGGCGGCCTCCAGGTCCGTGGCGGCCGCCACGCGCAGCGGCCCGTTGTCCGCGCGGGCCCAGTCCTCGGAGCATTTGGTGCCTCGCACCGCGGGCTCCGCGTAGATGAAGCCCGCGCGGAGGAAGAACTCCGGGCGCCAGTGGTAGTCCGGCATAGGACAGCCCGTTGTGTAGAAGGCGAGCACGGGACACGTGCGCTCCCGGCACGCGGGCGGCACCCGCACCTGGATCCGGAAACGGACGTCGCCGTTGTCACACGCCAGGTCCTCCGCGGGGGCCGCGCTCCAGCGCAGGCGCTGCCCGGAGTCCGCGAGGATGGCCGCCAGGGTGGTCTTCAGCGCCGCATCGGGTTCGACGCGGGGATAGCGCCGCAGCAGCTCCTCGCGGGAATCCCCGTCCCGAACGAGCGCCGCGCCCACGACGCGGGGGCTGTCCGCATCCGCATGCGCGCCGAGCACCTTCGAAGGCACCGGGGCGACGGGCCGCGAACACGCACCCAGCACCAGCAGGCCCACGAGCCCTGGCAGGAGGAGGGGAGAAGGGAATGCGCGCTGCACGGCCCACCTCCGGAACATCAGTCGTCGTCGCCGGAGTCCGGCTGGCCGAACAGCTCACGCACCGGCACGTCGTCCTGGATGTGCTCGGCCACCACGCGGCGCATCTTCTCCGCCGTCATCCCGGAGTAGTAGACCTCTCCAGGCCACCCCATGAGCTGGTAGTCCTCCGGAGACAGCGGGTCTCGCTTGCGGCCCGTGTCCTCGCGCACCACCACGTTGGGCCCCATGTGGCAGAAGCCGTAGCAGCCACCCCGGTACAGCTCGCAGCGGGCCTGCAGGCCCTTCTCCGTCAGCGCCTCGCGCGCCGCCATGTGCACCGCGTCCGAGCCGCCCGCGCGGCAGCTGGAGCCCTTGCACACCGACATCCGGTAGCGCTTCACGGCGGGGCTCCCCGTGCCAGGCCGGCACCATGCGCATTGAAGAGGTGCAGCATCACCACATGCCCCCAGAAAAGGCTTCGGCCCGCCCTTCCCAAGACGGCGGGAAGGAGGCGGGCCGGATGCGTGCGAAGGGGCGGCGCACGGCCCGCCCCCCGCGGTGCGAAACAAGGGACTACTTGATGAACTTCGTCACCTGGATGGGACCCTGCTGGGTCACCACCGCGTGCCCGGCGCCCGCCTTGGCGTGGCCGTGGCCCGCGCCCAACTGCTTGGCGTGGCCGTGGTCCGCGTGTCCCTCGCCGATGCGCGTGTGCGCTTCCTTGTGGACGTGGTGCGGCTCCGAGGAGCTGTCGCGCTTGTTCCACGGGTCGGACGGGTGCGACACCGGCGGGCCCTTGAGCAGCTTCGGGATGTCGTAGACGAAGTTCTGCCGGTTGTACTCGGACGGCGTGTGCATGTACGTGTCCATGCGGATGGCGTCCTTCGGGCACGCCTCCACGCACAGGCCGCACACGATGCAGCGCAGCTCGTCGATGACGAACTGGGTGGGGTACTTCTCGATGACCGCCGACTCGGAGTCCGCGGACGCGTGCTCGTACTCACCCGCCTCGATGTAGATGCACTGCGCCGGGCAGATGGTCGCGCACATGTAGCAGGCCACGCAGCGCGGCTTGCCGTCGTCACGCGGCACCAGCCGGTGCAGACCGCGGTAGCCCTCCGGATAGATGGGCTTCTCTTCCGGGTACTCCACCGTGGTCATCAGGCTCGTGCCCGTGCGGTCCACCACCTGGGGGTTGGGGTCGCGCGTGCCGAACATGTTGCGGAAGAAGTGCTTGGTCGTGATGGCCAGACCGCGCAGCAGCTCCGGGATGTACATCCGCTCGCGGAGGTCCGTGCGCGGGTCCTGGGAAGCATTGAACGCCATGGTGTCTTGTCTCGCTTCCGGACCGCGCTAGTGCGCGCCCGCCGGGGAGTGGGAGTGGGGGTCCGCGTGCGCCGGCAGCCCGTGCGCATCGTTGCCGTGGCCATGCGCGTCGTGCCCATGGCCGTGCGCCGCGTCGTGCGCGTTCGCCGCCTTGGCACCCGAGGTCATCGTCAGGGCGATCACGAAGCCGATCTCCAGCAGGCCCACCACGCCCAGCGCGCGGAGGGACGGATCCCACAGCACCAGCGCGCCGCTGATGAACACGTTGGCCAGGCCCACGGGCAGGAGGATCTTCCAGCCCAGGTTCTGGATCTGATCGTAGCGGAAGCGCGGGAAGGTCCAGCGGATCACCAGCTGCACCCAGATGAGCAGGATGACCTTGATCCAGAACACCGTGCCCAGGAGCGTGCCGTACACCCAGCCGTGCTCCTGGAAGAAGGGCTGCGCCGCCAGCCACTCGCCGCCGAAGGGCAGGTGGTGCCCGCCGAAGAAGAGCGACGCCGTCACGCCGGCCAGCACCACGACCTCCACGAACTCGGAGATCATGAACATGCCGAACTTCATGCCGGAGTACTCCACGAAGTAGCCGATGATTTCGGACTCGCCTTCCGGAGCGTCGAACGGGGCGCGCTTGGTCTCCGCGAAGGACGCCACGAAGAAGGCGATGAAGCCCAGGGGCTGGATGAAGATGCCCCACGCCGGCAGGCCCAGGTCGAAGCCGCCGTCGGTGCGCCACAGGTACTTCGCCTGGCCGGTGCCGGACACGAGCGCGTTGCCCACGTCACCCACCAGCGTGGGCAGCTGCACGGAGGAGAAGGCCAGGAACAGGCCCACCAGCGACAGGCCCAGCGCCACTTCGTAGGAGATCATCTGCGCGGAGGCGCGCACGCCGCCCAGCAGCGCGAACTTGTTGTTGGAGGACCAGCCGGCCAGCGACGTGCCGTAGACGGCGAGCGACGCGATGGCGAGCAGGTACAGCATGCCGAAGTCCGGCGTGGCGACGACCATGTCCACCGTCTTGCCGAACACGTTCACCGTGGGGCCGGCCGGCACCACCGCGAACAGCGCGAACACCGGCGCGAAGGCGAGGATGGGGCCCAGGTTGAACAGGAAGCGGTTGGCGGTGCCGGGGACGAAGTCCTCCTTGGTCAGCATCTTCAGCACGTCGGTGATGATGTGCGGGATGCCGCCCAGGGAGCGGTTGCCCAGGCCGGGGATGATGGACAGGCGCGCGCGGTTGGGGCCCACGCGGTCCTGCATGAACGCGGACCACTTGCGCTCCGCCAGCGTGAGCAGCGTCGCGGTGATCATCACGAAGACGAGCATCAGGAAGAGGATGTTCGTCAGGCGGCTGGCACCCTCGAAGAGGTACTCCTCCGCCAGGTAGCCCACCAGATACGCCGAGGCCACTCCGCCAGCGATGGCGAAGACGATGAAGGCCATGGCGAACAGCATGGTCAGGATACGGCTCATGGTCAGATGCCCCTCACGCGCGGCGCGCCGAACTCACGGTAGCCCGGCGGACGGCCGTCGGCACTCGACGGCAGCGGATTGATGCCCGGCTTCTCCCGGTCCGGCGGAGAGGCCTTGTCCCAATTGAACTCGGCGAACTCGGACACCTGTCCCGAGAGCGCCCGCCACACGTCGCGCGCGGAGGCCGCGGCGGCCTCGCCGCCCAGCTCGCGCGTCAGCTCCGTGGCCCACTTCCAGTGCGGCACCGCGTCCCCCTTGGAGGGGTACGCCTTGCGGAAGCGCTGGGTGATGCCGTCTGCTTGCGTGAACGTGCCCTCGTCCTCGATGTGCGCGGAAGCCGGCAGCAGCACCGTGGCCTGCGCCGTCACCGGGGACTCGTTCTGCGCCTGGGCGACGAACACCTCCAGCGACGAGAGCACCTCCGCGAACGCGGCCGCGTCCGTGGGGACCTCCGTGCCCACCGCGTAGAGCGCCTTCACCTGGCCGGCCTTGATGGCGGGGGTGAGCTCCTCGAAGCCCTTGAGCGACAGCCCCAGGCCCTTGGCGATGAGCGCCAGTCCCTGGCGGTTGGGGTTCTTGTCCGCCGTCATCAGGTAGTGGTCCGCCTTGCCCTGCGGCCGGCCACCGACGAACACGGACGTCACGCCCAGCACCGTCTTGGCGAACGTCAGGCCCGCGAGCAGGTCCTCGTTGGACGCGAGCGGCGAGGCCAGCACCGCGAGCTGCTTGGAGCCCGCGAGCGGCTTGAGCGCCTTGGCCGCGCCGAGGGCGGCGTCCTTGCGCGTGAGCACCGGCTGCACCGTGCCGGGGGCCTGCAGGCCGCGGCCCACGCGGGCGGACAGCACGCGGCCCACGTTCAGGTCCTTGTACGACAGGCGGCCCTGGTCGCACATCCAGCTCTTGTTGATGGCCTCGTTCTCACGCGGGCGGTAGCGGTAGGTGTCCTGGGACATCCAGTCCGCGGAGATGCTGCAGCCGCGCGAGCAGCCCGTGCAGACGGACGGCGTGGCGGAGAGGAACCAGGAGCGCGCCTTGAAGCGGAAGTCGCGGGAGAGCAGCGCGCCCACCGGGCACACGTCCACGGTGTTCAGCGAGTAGTTG
The DNA here is from genome assembly GCF_003611625.1 of Corallococcus sp. CA054B. Classification (NCBI taxonomy): domain Bacteria; kingdom Pseudomonadati; phylum Myxococcota; class Myxococcia; order Myxococcales; family Myxococcaceae; genus Corallococcus; species Corallococcus sp. CA054B. The sequence continues at coordinate 17,663 of NZ_RAVY01000118.1, read as the reverse complement.
CTGTCCAGCTCGTTGCCCGGGAAGACGTCGATGCGCTCGTGGCTGCCACGGCCGAAGACGCCCAGCTGCGGCTCCTTCGGGATTTCATTCATGAAGCGGACGCAGCGCGTGCAGATGATGCAGCGCTCCTGATCCAGCACGACGCGGGGCCCCAGCACCTTGCGCTTGTGCTTGAGGGCCTTGGTGCCCTCCAGGCGCGAGGGCTTGTAGTCGTACTTCATGTAGTAGTCCTGCAGCTTGCACTCACCGGCCTGGTCGCAGATGGAGCAGTCGACCGGGTGGTTCAGGAGCAGGAACTCCATCACCGCGCGCTGCTGCTCCTTGACCTTGGGGGTCGTGGTCTTGATGACCTGACCCTCGGCCATGGGCGTCTGGCAGGCGGGGACGAGCTTGGGCGCGTTGGACGCTTCAATGAGGCAGATGCGGCAGTTGGCCGCGATGGAGAGGCGCGGGTGGTAGCAGTAGTAGGGGATCTCCGAGCCGACCGACTTGGCCGCCTCGATCATGTTGGTCCCCGGCTTCACCACGACTTCGCGCCCGTCGATGACCGCCGTCACGAAGCCCGGGTTCTTGGGCTGCGGCTTGGGCGGAGGGCCGCCGGCCGGCGCCGCCGGCTTGGGCGGAGGCGTTCCGGTGGGGCCGCTGTGGGCCGCGGGCGGATTGTCGGCCTTCGCGCCCGCGGGCGGGTTGGACGGCTCCGGGCCAATCTTGGCCGCGGGCGTGTCGGTGGGCGCGCCCTTGGGGGGCGTCTGCGCGTCACCGGTGGGCTTCTTCGTGTCGTTGTCGCTCACTGCTCGACCTCGCCGCCGATCATGTTGATGGTGTCAAAGGTGGGAACGAGGTCCGCGAGCATCTTGCCCTGGATGATGTGCGGCAGCGCCGACAGCACCGGGAAGCCCGGGGCGCGCACGTGGACCTTGTACGGACGGCCGCGGCCGTCGCTCACCAGGTACCAGCCCAGCTCGCCGTTGGACGCTTCCGTCGCGTCGTAGACTTCACCGGGGGGAACCTGGATGCCCTCCATCACCAGCTTGAAGTGCGCCATCACGCCTTCGATGGTGCCGTACACCTCGGGCTTGGGCGGCAGCGCGATGCGCCAGTCGTCCACGATGATGGGACCCGCGGGGATGGTGTCCAGGGCCTGGCGGATGATCTTGATGGACTGCCGCATCTCCTCCAGGCGCACGAGGTAGCGGTCGTAGTTGTCGCCGTGCTCGCCCACCACCACCTCGAAGTCGAAGCGGTCGTAGACCCAGTACGGCTGCACCTTGCGCAGGTCGTGATCCACGCCGCACGCGCGCAGCGCGGGGCCCGTCCACCCGTAGTCGATGGCGTCCTCGGCGGTGATGATGCCGGTGCCCTTGGTGCGGTCCACGAAGATGCGGTTGCGCGTGAGCAGCCCGTCCATCTCCACGAGCAGCTCTTCGGTGCGGTCCAGCGTCTTCTTGACCTTCTCCGACCAGCCTTCCGGCAGGTCGCGATTCATGCCGCCCACGCGGCCGAAGCTGGTGGTGAGGCGCGCGCCGGTGAGCTCCGTGACGCGGTCCTGGATGAGCTCGCGGGCCTCCATGCCGTAGAGGAACGGCGCGAAGCCGCCCATCTCCAGGCCGGTGGCGCCCACGCACGTCAGGTGGTCGGTGAGCCGGTGCAGCTCGCTGCCGATGACGCGGATGTACTGGGCGCGCTCCGGGATCTCCAGGCCGATGAGCTTCTCCACGGCGTTGAGGAACCCGAAGTTGTTCATCATCGCGGACAGGTAGTTGAGCCGGTCCGTGTACGGCAGGCACTGCGTCCAGGTGACGTTCTCGCAGCTCTTCTGGAAGCCGCGGTGGAGGAAGCCGATCTCCGGGTCGATCTTGACGATGGTCTCACCCTCGAGCTCCACCTTCAGCCGCACGGTGCCGTGCGTGGCCGGGTGGGAGGGGCCCATGTTGATGACCATGTTCTTCGTCTGGAAATGCGACTCCAGCTCCGACTCCTCGTGGGCGAACCCATCGGTGTCGGGGTTGTGAGGCTTCTGCGCGTCGGTGTTGTGGCTGTCGGACATGGGGAGGTTTCGATCAGGCGACGCCGCTGGTGCCGGGGCCGCGGAAGATGTCCTTGATGGGGCGCTCGGGGATCAGCGGCTGGCGGTCGCGCAGCGCGTAGTCCTTGCGCAGGGGGTGGCCCTGGAACTCCTCGTACAGGAGGATGCGGCGCAGGTCCGGGTGGTCCGTGAAGCGGATGCCGTAGAAGTCGAACACCAGCCGCTCCCACCAGTTGGCGCCGCGGTACAGCGGCGTGAGGGAGGGCAGCTCCGGGCGGGTCTCGGTCACGCGCACCTTCAGGCGCACGTGCTCCTTCCGCTTGAGCGAATAGAGGAAGTAGACGACCTCGAAGCGCGGATCACTCTCCGCCAGGTGCAGGCGATCCACGGCGTCCGCGGAGCCGAACAGCTTGAAGTCCAGCTCGGGGTCCATCTTCAGGAAGGTGGCGACCTTTGGCAGCCACTCAGCATGAATGACGGCCCAGGCTCCACCAGCGCGGTCGACATAGCGCTCCGCGACCGCCTCGGGGAACTGGGCGGCGACCCGGTCCAACGCGAAAATGCTCAAGGGGGGCCTCGATCTACGACAGAGGAAACCGCGGCTTTATAAGGACCGTTCGCGTGAGGCGTCAACGTAAACCCTCAAACGTGTAGGCCACTTAGGTGGTCCAGTAGGCCGCGTCGCGATCCACCCCCTGCCTGCCTGGGCACGGCGGACGGAAGGACTCAGGCAGCCACGTCCGGGCCCAGTCCCGGAGCGCCCTCGGCGGGCTCGGGGATGAAGGTCACCACCGGCTGGCTCTTGCCGGGGACGAGCGCGGTGGGGGCGGGGGCCCAGCGGAAGGCGTCACCCGCCTGCTCGCGGGTCGCCTGGGAGACGAGCACCGGCACCCCGAAGCCCTTGGTCAGCCGCTCGATGCGGTTGGCCAGGTTCACCGTGTCGCCAATGGCCGTGTACTCCAGGCGCCGGAACGGCGAGCCGATGTTGCCCAGCACCACCGGCCCCGTGTGCACGCCCACCCCCATGCGCAGGCCGGGCTCTCCCCGGGCGGCGCGCTCGGCGTTGACGGCCTCCAGTTCTCGCACCATGTCCAGCGCGCACCGGGTGGCGCTGCGGGCGTGGTGGACGTCCGGCAGCGGGGCGCCGAAGTACACCATGAGTGCGTCCCCGATGAACTTGTCGAGCGTCCCGCCGTGGCGGAACACCACCTCCACCATGCGGCCGTAGTACTCGTTGAGGATGGTGACCACCTGCTCGGGTGGCAGCCGTTCGCTCAGGGCGGTGAAGTCGCGCACGTCCGCGAAGAGGACGGACACCTCGCGCAGCTCCGGGACGGGGGAGTCGCGGTCCTGGAGGCGCTCGGCGACGGCGGGGGAGAAGTAGCGGCCCAGCCGGGCGCGCTGGAGCTCCTCCTGGGTGACCGCGGCGGACAGGAAGCGGATGCGCTGGAGGAGCCGAGAGGCCCCCGCGGCCGTCATGGCCAGCATCACCGCGCTTGCCACCTGCGCGCCCCCGCCAATGGAGGCCTGCCGCTGGAGCTCCACCTCCGCGAGGATGGCGATGACCGTGACGAGCTGGGTGACGGGCCGCCGGAGGCTCAGCGCGGACAGCAGCACCAGCGCCGCGAAGATGCCCAGCGTGAAGCCGGCCACCCCGCCCGGCGAGGGCGACACCGGCAGCGCCAGGTGCTGCAGCCAGTACACGGCGGGCACGTCCACGAACGCGACGGACAGCGACGCCCAGCGGGCGATGCGCGCGGAGGCCGTCACCGCCACGGCCACGATGGTGGTGCACACGAGGTACAGCGCGAAGGGCGCCAGGTAGATGTCCCAGTCGTGCAGCCCGCGCACGCGGCCCAGGTACACGGCCATGGAGAACAGCACGCCCACCGCCCCCAGCCGGACCCATGCCAGGTGCCGTCCATTGGACTGGCGTTCCATGTCGAGCGCGCGCCGGATGGACTCCTGCAGGCTGTCGCTGGACGTGGCGCTGGATGTCATGGAAATGGCCCCCCCGGGCCGAGGGAAGCGGCGGTCGGATACAATAAAGGTGCCATCTTGCACCGCGAGTGTGTCCGATGCACGTCAGGTTCTCCCCGAGAGCCCGGTAGAACACAGAGTTGGCGCATGAACGCCAGGACGGAGTAGAGGCTGAGGGCATGTCCGTGCGGTCCGTCGCCTCCTTCCTCCGTGCCGTTTCGGGGCGCCTGGCCCTGGGCGCCCTGCTGGGGCTGATGCTCTTCGCCGCCGAGACGGTCTGGCTGCTCAAGGCGGGCGTGGTGGGCGTGGACATCCCGCTGGACGGCCCCTACGCGGCGCTGGCGGCGGCGGTCCGGCCCCTGTTGCCCGGCGTCATCCTGCGCGTGGCCTCCGTGTACGCGGTGGCGGGCGGGCTGCTGGGGCTCGCCGCGGCGGTGCTGGCCACTGCCTGGACGCGGCGGGGTGGGTGGGTGTCGCTGGCGCTGATGGTGCCGCATTGGGTGGGGCTGCTGCTGTTCTGGGCCTGGGACCGGGCGCTCGCGCGGCCGGCCCTCTTCGACGACCTGCCGGCGGTACGGCCGGTGCTGGCGTGGCTGGTGGACCACGGGGAGCCGTGGCAGGCGCGGGCGGCGGCCGGGGCGTGGGTGGCGGTCCATCTGGCCGTGCTGGCGTGGCGCGGCGCACGGGGGCTGCGGCGGTTCGTGGCCTCCGGCGGTCCGGCGGCCCTCCGGGCTGAGCGCGCCGCGTGGGCGGTGGTGGCGGGCGTCGTCGTGGTGCTGGCGGTGGCGGTGACGGTGCGCCGGGTGGTGCCTTCCGTCCGGCAGCCGCTGGTGGTGCTCATCGGCATCGACGCGTTCCGGCCGGACCGGCTGGGCGCGACGGGGCAGGGCGTCGCGCCCCAGGTCGAGCGCTTCCTCCAGGACGCCACGCTCTTCACCCGGGCCTACACGCCGGTGGCGCAGACGGAGCCCGCGTGGCGCTCGCTGCTCACCGCGCGCTGGCCGTACCGCACGGGCGTGCGCTACCCGCTGACGCCCGATGCGCGGCTCGTGCTGGCGCCCACCTTCGCGCAGCGCTTCTCGGAGGCCGGATGGCGCACGGTGTTCGCCACCGACTGCTCGCGCTTCCACTTCGAGGGTCCGGCCTCCGGCTTCGCCACGCGCTGGCAGCCTCCGCGCGGCGCGATCAACTTCGCGCTGGAGAAGCTGCGCTACCGGGCGCTGGGCCTGTTCGCGGACAACCCGGCCGGCGCCGCGTGGGTGCCCGAGTTCATCGACAACCGCGCGCTGGCCGGCATCCATGACCCCATGGGTTATGCCCGGCGGCTGTCGGAGGGGCTCGTGGCGGAAGCAGGGGAGGGGCCGCTGCTCTTCGCCTTCCACGCCACGGCGGCGCACTTCCCGGGCGACCCGGTGTACCCGTTCTACCGCCGCTACGTGTCCTCCTCCGAGCCGCTGGAGCGCCGGCTGCGCATGCACTTCGCGCCGGTGACGCCAGGAGCGAAGGGGGCGTGGAACCGCGCGGGCGCGGAGGGGCTGTACGACGAGCTGCTCGCGCAGGCTGACGCGCAGGTGGGGACGCTGCTGGACGCGCTGCGGGCCTCCGGGCGCTACGACGACGCGCTCATCGTGCTGATGTCCGACCACGGCGAGAGCTTCCACGCGGACCGGCCGGACCTGGCGGGCGCGACGTCCGTGCACGGCGCCCGGCTGGGCGACGAGGAGAACCGCATCCTGCTCGCGGTGAAGTTGCCCGGCGGACGTGGCGCGGGCCCCGCGCAGGTGGACGCGCTGGCGCGGCTGGTGGACGTGGGCCCCACGCTGCTGGAGCTGTCCGGCCTGTCCGCGCTGCCGGAGTCGGACGGGGCGTCGCTCGGGCCGCTGCTTCGCGGCGAGGGGCGTCCGCTCACGCCGCTGTACGCGGAGACGGGCTACACGCACGTGGTTCCGGAGGTGTTCGACCCGGGCCACTGGCCGGGCGCGCCGCGCACCTTCGACGCGTACCGCCTGCGCCCGGACGGGGTGGTGGAGATGGGTGACGACGCGGGCACGGCGGTGCTGCGCGAGAAGGACACCGGCGCCTTCGACGGCCAGCGCTGGGTGGTGGACCGGCCGCAGGCGGACGGCACCGTGCGCCGCACCTGCACGGGCGACTGTGAAGGGGCGGACGCGCGAGCGCTGGCGGACTGGCTGGACGACGCGACGGAGCGCGCACCGGAGTCCGCCTCACGTAGAGTCGCCGGCCATGTCGACGACCGAAACGACTCGCGGCCTCCAGGAAACGTACGCCCCCCACAACGCCTGCTTCGGGTGTGGCCCGGCCAACCCCAAGGGGCTGCGCATCCGCAGCCGCGTGGAGGGTGACCTCGTCGTCGCGGACTGGACGCCGGAGGAGCATCACCAGGCGTTCCCGGGCGTGCTCAACGGCGGCATCATCGGCGCGCTGCTGGACTGCCACTGCAACTGGACGGCGGCGTACCACCTGATGAAGGCGCAGGGCGCGGACACCCCGCCGTGCACCGTCACCGCCGACTACACCATCGTGCTCAAGCGCCCCACGCCCATGGGCCCCGTGCACCTGACCGCGAAGCCCGTGGACATCCAGGGCGACCGCGTCGTAGTGGAGGGCACCCTCACCGGGGAGAACGGCAAGGTGACGGCCACCTGCCGCGGCACCTTCGTGGCCGTGAAGGAAGGCCACCCGGCGTACCACCGCTGGTAGGCCCCCGGAAACGCCTCGGGCCCCGTCACCTGCCTCTTCGTGAGAGGCGGCGCGGGGCCCGTGGGGTGAAGCGAGAGCGGTGTGACTACTTGCCGGCGGCGAGCATGCGGGCGTGGTGCTCCGCGGTCTCGTTGGGCTGGCCGGGGTCACGCAGCCGGTGCACCTGGTTGCCGATCTTGTCCTGCAGCAGCATCAGGCCGTCCAGCACCTGCTCCGGACGCGGCGGGCAGCCGGGGATGTAGACGTCCACCGGGATGATGCGGTCGATGCCCTGGAGCACCGCGTAGTTGTCGTAGAAGCCGCCCGAGGACGCGCACACGCCGAAGGACACGACCCACTTGGGCTCGGTCATCTGCTCGTAGACGCGCTTGAGGATGGGGGCCTGCTTCAGGTTGATGGTGCCCACCACCATCAGCAGGTCCGCCTGGCGCGGCGAGAAGCGCGGGAACTCCGCGCCGAAGCGCGAGATGTCGTGGCGGCTGGCGGCCACGGACATGTACTCCATGCCGCAGCACGCGGTGGCGTACGGGTAGGTGAACAGCGAGTACTTGCGGGCCCAGCCCAGGCCCTTGGACACCAGCTTCTGGAAGAAGCCCATGGCTTCGTCCCGGCGGGTGGTCATGATCGGCGCGATGTCAGTGTCAGCCATGGTGATGTCTCAGCTCTCCCAGTCGAGAGCGCCCTTCTTCCAGACATAGATAAGGCCCACGACCAGGGTCGACGCGAAAACCAGCATCTCCACGTAGCCGAACCAGCCGAGTGCCTGGAAGTTCACCGCCCAGGGGTACAGGAACACCGCTTCCACGTCGAACACGATGAAGAGCAGCGCGATGACGTAGAACTTCACGGCGAAGCGCTGGCGAGCGGGACCGCTCGACTCGGAGCCTGCTTCGAAGGGGGCCGACTTGGTGCTGCTCGGGCGCTTGGGGCCCAGCCGGGTGGTGACCTGGGGGATGATCATCCCCATGACACCGGCCAGCAGGAGCACCACCGCCATCGGCAGGTACGGGGCGAGGGGTGTAGTCATCGGGCGCGGACCCTAACGACACCGCTGGCGTCGTGTCAAAGGGAAACACCCCCGCGCCGGGCCCGCCAACCCCTTGAGATGACGGCCGAAACCGCGCCGCCCGGACGCCTGCCCCCGGACCGGCGGTGGATCAGCGGACGCCCGCCGCTCCCGGGCCTGGACCGGGGCCGGTTTGACGGTGTGGGGAGCCCACGCCTAGCGTCAGCGGGCTGTCCTTTCTGCGCTCATCGCCAGGGGAGTCGTCGACATGTGGGGCCGGCTGACCTTGCGGATGCAGGTGGCGATCGCGGTGCTGCTTCCGTGCCTCGCGGTGGTGTTCTTCACCGGGGTGTACTTCCCCGCGCGGCAGAAGGCCGCGGGTCTGGAAGTGCTCGCCGGCAGGGCCATGACGCTGGGGACGCTGGTGGTGCGGCACCCCTCGCTCGCGCTGCCGGAGACCGCGCCGGACGCCCGCGCGCGCCGCGACGAGGTCTTCAACCAGGTGGAGTCCGGCGGCTTCACGCTGATGTTCCAGGAGTTGACCCGCACCGTGGACAACACGGTGGTGGCCGCGCGCGGCGACGTGCCGAAAGGGGACACCGAGCTGAAGGACCTCAAGCCGGGGGCGTGCAAGGTGGCGCGGGGCACGGAGCAGGTCGTGGTGCGCTGCGAGAGCAATGGACTCGTGTACCGCGCGGGCTTCGGCACCCAGGAGGTGAAGGCGGCGCTGGCGGCGACGGAGGGCTACTCGCTCATGGGCTACCTGGGCGCCGCGGTGCTGGGCCTGGGGCTGGCGGTCATCATCAGCCGCGCCATCGCGGACCCCGTGTCGCGCGTCACGCAGGTGGCGCGTGAGGTGGCCCGGGGCGACGTGTTCCGGGGCGAGCTGGACGTGTCCGCCGCTGGCGAGGTGCGGCAGATGGCCACCTCCTTCAACGAGATGCTGGGCACGCTGCGCTCCACGGTGATGGAGCTCGTCACGCGCACCGAGCAGCTGTCCAGCGCGTCCCGTGGCCTCATGGGCGCCTCCGCGGACCAGGAGCACGTCATCAGCCAGCAGGCCGCGTACGCGCAGCAGATCGCCGCGACGTTCGAGGAGCTCTCCCGCACCGCCGAGCAGATCTCCTCGTCCACGGAGGTGGTGGAGTCCAGCGCCCGGCGCACCCATGACGCGGTGGCGGAGGCGATGGCGGTGGTGGCCCAGGTGGTGGGCGGCATCAACGACATCCGCACGGAGTCCAAGGGCGTGGCGGACGCCATCGTGGGGCTGAACAAGGACCTGCAGCAGGTCTCCAAGATTGCCCAGGTCATCAACCAGGTGGCGGAGCGCAGCGACCTCCTGGCGCTCAACGCGGCGCTGGAGGGCACCAAGGCGGGCGACGTGGGCCGGGGCTTCTCGCTGGTGGCCGCGGAGATGCGCAAGCTGGCGGAGAACGTGTCCGTGTCCGCGCGCGACATCGCCCGCATCGTGGAGAAGGTGCAGGACTCCGGCGAGGAGGCCGCCTCCAAGGCCCGCGTGGGCATGGCGACGAGCGACCGGGGCGTGGAGGTGGCCGAGCAGGCCTCCGCCGTCTTCCTGCGCATCGTGGAACTGGCGCGCGGCACCAGCGAGGCGGCGCGGCAGATCACCATCGCCACCCGCCAGCAGCGTCAGTCCAGCGAGCAGGCGGTGCAGGGCGCTCGCAACGTGGCGGACCTGGTGAAGCAGGGCGTGGACGCCACCGGCCGCACCACGCGCATCGCCCAGGACCTGCAATCCGTGGCGGAGGGCCTCACCGCCGTGACGAGCCGCTTCAAGGCCCAGCAGCCCCGGTCCTAGTCAGACGGGCCGGGATGACGGCGCGCGGGCGCGCAGCTTCTGGAACAGCTCCGGGGACATGGCCGCGACGCCCAGCCGGTGGTCGGGCGCCACCGCCTCGCCGTGGAAGTCGCTGCCGAAGGTGGGCACCAAGTCGAACTCCGCCGCGAGCGCCATGTACTTCTGCCGCACCGTGGGGTTGTGGTCCACGCCGAGGATCTCCAGGCCGGAGAGGCCCGCCTTCGCCAGCGCTTGGATCTCCGGGCGCTCCATCTTGGAGGAGCCGGGGTGGGCGAGCGTCGCGGTGCCGCCCGCGTTGCGGATGAGCCGGATGGCCTCCGCGCCCTCCAGCTTGAAGCGCTCCACCCACGCCGCGCGGCCCGTGCCCAGGAAGCGGTCGAACGCGGCCTTCACGTCGATGCACCAGCCCTGATCCACCAGCACCCGCGCCAGGTGGGGCCGCCCCAGCTGCGCGTCCCCGGCCACCTTGCGCACCTGCTCCATGCGCACCGGGAAGCCCAGCTGCCGCAGGCGGGCCACCATGGCCTCCATGCGGTGGGTGCGCTCGTCGCGCAGCCGGTCCGCGAAGCGCGCGAGGTCCGGGTCCTCCGGGCGCAGGAAGTGGCCCAGGATGTGGGCCTCCTTGCCATGGACGAAGGCGGACAGCTCGATGCCGGGCACCAGCTCCAGGCCATGCGCCGCGGCGGCCGCCTTCGCCTCGTGGAGCCCCGCCACCGTGTCGTGGTCCGTCACGGCCAGGACGGTGACGCCCGCGGCGGCGGCTCTCGCCACCAGCTCCGAGGGCGGGTACTGGCCGTCACTGGCGGTGGTGTGCGAATGCAGGTCGATCACGGCGGTGGAACCCTCCGGAGGGCGGCGAGGCGGGCACTCTTACGCCATGTCCCCATGGGAAGGGGCCTGAAGAGCGGGCCCTGTGTGAATCCGCACGGCGGGCGGTTTGTTCCTGTCCGGTGGCGGCCCCCGGGGAGGGGAGGGCCTCTGGCGGGCCTCCCCTTGGCAGGCAGGCAGTGTTAGATCGCCGCGCCATGGCCAAGACCCAGACCCCGAAGAAGTCCACCCTTCGCGCTGCCTACGCGAACGCGCGCAAGGCGGATCCTCGCCCCATCACCGGCAAGGAGAAGCCGGCGGAGTTGCTCGCGCACGCGTTCAGCGCCTACGTGGGCCGTCAGGAGCGCACCGCGTTCGAGCTGATGCAGCAGTCCGTGCAGCAGGACGCGTCCATCTTCCTCACGCTGTCGGGCGCCATGACGCCCGCGGGCCTGCACCAGTCCTGCATCATCCCGCTGGTGGAGAAGGGCATCATCTCCGCCATCACCACCACGGGCGCCAACCTCTACCACGACGCCCACCGCATCATCGGCCACGGCATCCGCGAGGTGAACCCCAACGCGGGCGACCTCCAGTACCGCCTGGCGCGCATCATCCGCATCTACGACCTGGGCTTCTGGGAGGAGGCGCTGCTCGACACCGACCGCCTCTTCTCCGCCATCCTCCGGCAGCCCCAGTTCCAGCGGAAGATGACCACCCCGGAGTTCCACTACCTCCTGGGCAAGGCCATCCACGGCATCGAGAAGCAGCTGGGCGTGAAGCAGCCGTCGCTGCTGTCCACCTGCTACAAGCACGGCGTGCCCATCTGGGTGGGCGCGGTGCAGGACGGCTCCATCTTCCTCAACGTCGTGAAGCTGAAGCGCCTGTTGGGTGACGAGTTCAAGTTCGAGCTCGACATCAACGACGACGTCTATTCCATGGCCGCCATGCAGCACTACTGCCGTCACCACGGCAGCGGGAAGCTGGCCATCTGGATTTTGGGCGGCGGCGTGCCCAAGAACTACACGCTCCAGGGCGAGCCGCTGCTGGATCAAATCCTGAACGTCCCCACGTCGGGCTTCGACATCGACGTGCAGTTCTGCGTGGACCCGGTGGACAACGGCGCGCTGTCCAGCTGCCCGGCCGGTGAGGGCCACACCTGGGGCAAGGTGTCCGTGGAGGCGGTGGAGACGGGCTCCATGTACGTGCACTGCGACGTGACGGCGGTGTTCCCCTGGCTCACGCACGCGCTGTTCAGCGAGCCCAAGAACAAGCGCAAGCCCATGCGCCTGATGGACAAGATGGACGACGCGGTGAAGTTCCTGGACGCGGACGTCAAGAAGCGCAGCAAGTCGCTGATGAAGACGCTGGACTGGAGCGTCGAGGACGCCGAGCCCTCCTCCGAAGAGGATGCGAAGGCCCACGACAGCTTCGTGCGTTAGAGCGGAAGTCCTTCCAACCCAGGCTTCAAGTCCCAAGGAGACGGTGATGAGTCAGCAGCCCGCGACGGGTGTGGTGATGTCCCTGGTGAGTGCCCCCCAGCTGAAGACGCAGGTGACGCACGGTCCGTCCGGCGCGACGCTGCCCACGGAGGCGCCGAAGGACAACGGCGGCACCGGCGGCAGCTTCTCCCCCACGGACCTGGTGGCCACGGCGCTGGCGTCCTGTGTCGTGACGACCATGCACCTGGTGGCCGGCAAGGAGGGCTTCACCCTGGGCGAGGTGCGCGCGACGGTGGAGAAGCGGATGACCCCGCCGCCGCGCAAGATTGGCGAGCTGGTGATCTCCATCCTGATGCCGTCCGGCCTCGTGCCCGAGCAGCGCGCGATGCTGGAGAAGATCGCCCACGAGTGTCCCGTGGCGCGCAGCCTCCACCCGGACGTGAAGGTGACGGCGTCGTTCGGTTACCCGGACTGACGCGGCCGTGAGGGGGCTCGGAAGGCCGCCTGCCCTCCGAGCCCGCTCCGAGCCTCGGTGACGGCGTGCGGCAAGCGGCCGTCGTGCCCACCCTCGTGAAGTCTTCTGATGCCTCGGGGGAGGGGCACTCGGCATGAATCTGAAGCGACTGGGCATCTATCTCAACGACCACCTCTTGGGCTCCACCGTGGGGTTGGATCTCGCGAAGCGGGCGGAGCGCGAGAACCGCAGCAACCCGGTGGGCCAGTACCTGGCCACGCTCATCCCGCTCATCGAACAGGACCGCGCCACGCTGCTGGCGGTGATGTCCGCGCTGGATGCGCGCGTGGATCCGCTGAAGGTGGGCGGCGCGTGGCTGACGGAGAAGCTGTCGCGGCTGAAGCTCAATGGCTTCTGGCTCCGCTACTCACCGTTGAGCCGGCTGGTGGAACTGGAGGGCCTGTGCGTGGGCTCCCATGGACGGGTGTCCATGTGGAAGAGCCTGGAGAAGGTGGCCGCGAAGGAGCCGCGCCTGGCGCGGTTCGACTTCGCCTTCCTCGCCGAGCGCGCCGAAGGGCAGCTGGAGACGCTCCAGATGCTGCGCCTTCGCGCGACGGAGGCCGCGTTCAGCGACACATCCGTCGAGACCGGCGAACAGGCGCCGGTCCCGACGGAGGCTTGAGCCGTCAGGGCCTTCAGGTCCCCGAGGGCGTCACGGGCGTGCGCGCCCCGTTCTCGGGGCCGGGCAGCAGGCGCAGCTGGCTGGCGGAGGTGAACGTCGCGTCCACCTCCCGCTCCAGGTACGTGTAGCCGGACAGGCCGTCCTCGTAGACGCGCAGCAGGTTGCGCGACTCATCCAGGGTGATGCGTCCCTGGCGCAGCGCCAGCTCCGTGAACTTGCGCAGCTTCGCGACGAGGTCGTCCTTGTTGTAGCTCACGTAGTTGAGCACTTCCGTCACGGTGTCCCCGGCGACGACGTGGTCGATGAGGTAGCCGCCGCCCGGAGCCAGCGACACCTGCACCGTGTGCGTGTCCCCGAAGAGGTTGTGCAGGTCGCCCAGGATCTCCTGGTACGCGCCGACCAGGAAGATGCCCAGGTAGTAGTCGTCGCTGTTGAGCGCGTGCAGCTCCAGCGCGTCCTTCACCTCGCGCTTGTCGATGAAGTGCTCGATCTTCCCGTCCGAGTCGCAGGTGATGTCCGCCAGCGTCGCGCGCCGGGTCGGCTTCTCCGCCAGACGGTGGATGGGCATCATCGGGAAGAGCTGATCAATGGCCCACGAGTCCGGCAGCGACTGGAACACGGAGAAGTTGCAGAAGTACGTGTCCGACAGCTGCTTCTCCAGCGCCTCCAGCTCCTCCGGAATCTCCCCGGCCTCGCGCGCCACGCGCAGGATCTTGTGGCAGATGGCCCAGTAGAGGTTCTCCGCCGCCACACGCTGCTCCAGCGACAGGTGGCCCAGGGAGAACAGCTGGAGGCTCTCCTCCTTGGCGTCCTGCGCGTCGTGGAAGGCCTCGATGACGTTCTTGTTCGTCACCTCGCGGAACGTCGAATAGAGGTTGCGCACCACGGAGGGCGCCTTCTCATCCACCTTGTCAGGCGTCTGGGACGGGTCGAACTCGCTGGTGCCCAGCACGTCCACCACCAGCACCGCGTGGTGCGCCACGACGGCGCGGCCGGACTCGGAGACGAGCGTGGGGTGCGGCACGCCCGCGCGGTCGCACGCCTCCATCACGCCGAAGACGACGTCGTTGGCGTACTCCTCCGTCGTGTAGTTCATGGAGGAGGCGAAGTTCGTCTGGGAGCCGTCGTAGTCCACGCCCAGGCCGCCGCCCACGTCCAGGTACTTCAGGGGCGCGCCCTGGCGGGCCACCTCCACGTAGAAGCAGCCCACCTCGCGCAGCGCGTTCTTCACGTTGCGGATGTTGGAGATCTGGCTGCCCAGGTGGAAGTGGAGCAGCTCGAAGGAGGAGAGCAGGCCCGCGTCCTTCATGAAGCTGATGCAGTTCATCAGCTCCGACGAGGACAGGCCGAACTTGGACCGGTCACCTCCGGACGCCTCCCACTTGCCGGCGCCGCGCGTGGACAGCTTCACGCGCATGCCCAGCCGCGGCGTGATGCCGGTGCGGCGCGCCACCTCCGCGATGAGGGGCAGCTCGCTGGGCTTCTCCACCACCAGGATGACGTTGCGGCCCAGGCGCGAGTAGAAGAGCGCCGTCTCGATGTACTCCTCGTCCTTGTAGCCGTTGCAGATGACGAGCGCGTCCTCGCTGTCCAGCAGCGCCATGACGGCGAGCAGCTCCGGCTTGCTGCCGGCCTCCAGGCCGTAGGTGTGCTCCTTGCCCGCCTCGATGATGGTCTCCACCACGTAGCGGTGCTGGTTCACCTTGATGGGGTACACGCCCCGGTACAGGCCCTTGTAGCCCTGATCCGCGATGGCCTTCTTGAACGCGCTGTTCAGGTGCACCACGCGGTGGCGCAGCACGTCCGTGAAGCGCAGGAGCAGCGGCAGGCCGATGCCCCGGCGGCGGACCTCGTCCACCAGCTCCTTGAGGTCCATGCTCGGAGCGGCGGGCCCGTCCGGGTGGACGCACACGTGGCCCTTGTCGTTGATGCCGAAGTAGGGCGAGCCCCAGTTGCGGATGCCGTACAGCTCATGGGCATCGGCCAGGGTCCAGCGGTGCTGAGGGGAGGGAGCGGCCATCGTTGTTTCGTGCCTCCGGTGGAGCGCGCGGCGAGGTGTGGAAACTCCCATGAACACGGGAGGGGCGCCGGACTATCGGAAACGCCCCATCCATTCAATAGCCGCCTGTTCGAGGAGCAGGCAGGCGGGCAGGGGCCCCATTCCGGGCTCTGGCCCTGGTGGGCCGGTCAGCATCCAATTCCTACCCTTCCTCCTAGGCAGCGCAGGGAGGCCGAGTGGAGAGAAGGGGAGGGTACATGGAGTCGTCCGCACGCAGGGAAGAGGCAGCGCCACTGACCCCGCGGGAGATCTTCGAACGGCTGGACAGGTATGTCATCGGCCAGGACGCCGCGAAGCGGGCGGTGGCCATCGCGGCCCACAACCACCTCAAGCGCATCCAGGCGCGGCGGATGCGCCGGCAGTCCCTCATCAAGAAGTCCAACATCCTGCTCATTGGCCCGACGGGCAGCGGCAAGACGCACATCGCGCGCAACCTGGCGGAGATCCTCCACGTCCCGTTCACCACCGTGGACGCCACCGAGTACACGGAGGCGGGCTACTACGGGAAGGACGTGGAGGTGATGGTGTCCGAACTGCTCTTCAAGGCGAACCACTCCGTGGAGGACACCCAGCGGGGCATCATCTTCATCGACGAGGTGGACAAGATTGCCCGCCGCACGCAGGGCGCGCGCAACGGCGCGGGCAGCCGCGACATCGGCGGTGAGGGCGTGCAGCAGTCGCTCCTGAAGCTGCTGGAGGGGCGCGAGGTGCACGTGCCCATGAACGTCACGCAGGCGTGGAACAAGAGTGACTTCGTGCAGGTGGACACGCGCGACATCCTCTTCATCTGCGCGGGCACGTTCAGCGACCTGCACGACTATGGCGACGAGGGTGGCCGGGCCATGGGCTTCGGCGCGGACGCGCTCGGGGCGAAGCGAAAGGAGAAGCGCATCTCCACGAAGCAGCTGGTGGACTTCGGGATGATGGCGGAGTTCCTGGGCCGCATGCCGGTGATGGTGCAGCTGGAGCGGCTGGGCGAGCCCGACCTCTTGCGCGTGCTCACCGAGCCGCCGGATGCCATCACCCGCGAGTTCAAGGAGCTGCTGGCACTGGATGAAATCGAGCTGGAGTTCCCGGAGAGCGGCCTGCGGGAGGTGGTGCGCTACTCCATCGCGCGCGGGCTGGGGGCTCGTGGCCTGCGCTCCATCCTGGAGCACGTGATGTCGGACATCATGTTCGAGGCGCCGGAGCGCAAGCACCGCCAGGTGACGGTGGACGCGGAGTTCGTGAAGGCGCGGCTCGCGGCGCTGGACGACGTGGAACTCAACGCTTAGCGGGCGCTGGCTTCTCGGAGGCCCGGGCGGCGGCGCCCAGCCGTGCCGCCGCCTGCGGATCCTGGATGAGCTGGAGGATCGCGTCGTTGCGCAGCAGGGCCTGCGTGTCGCCGCGCTCCAGCGCGTCCTTCAGCTCCCGGTGCGACAGCGCGAGCTGGAAGCGCGGGTCCTTGCGCAGCGCCTTGTAGGCCGGGTCCTCCTGGAGCTTCTTCGCCTTGGCGGGGTCGTGCGTGGCCTGGGCCACCTGGACCAGGTCCTCCAGCGGGGCGAACTGGGTCAGCTCGAAGAGGTTGAAGCGGCGGGACAGATCGAACGCGACGGAGCCCTTGGGGGCCACGCCCAGGCGCTTGCCGGCGACGATGACGTGCTGCTCCATGAACGTCATCGCGCTCAGGCAGACCCAGAACAGGGCGGCCATCTTGCCTCCTCCGAGCACGAAGCCCAGGGTGCGGTCCAGGCCGCGCTCGTCGGGGTCCTTGCCGGAGAGGAAGCGCAAGAGCAGCGCGCCCAGGGCGTAGCGCACGGTGAGCCACGTGACGACGAAGAGCAGCACCGTGCCGAAGAGCGTCCCGATGAGCAGCGGTGAGCCCAGCGAGACGGCGAGCTTGGGGGCGATGACGGGCGCGAGCTTGCGCGAGACGAAGTAGCCCGCCGCGAGCCCCACGGAGTTGGCCACCTGCCGGGCGGCGCCGGAGAGGGCTCCGAGGATGCCGAAGAACAGCACCATGCCCAGGAGGATGAGGTCGATGACCATGCGGTGGGCTCCTGGGGGCCGCTAGCGGATCTTGAACGAGGAGTCGCCCTTGGACTTGTCCGCGGTCTGCTTCTGGGCTTCCGCGAGGGCTTCCTTGTAGCGGGCGTTGGAGGGCTCGTAGGTGAGCGCCATCTTGAGGTTGCGCTCCGCGGCGGAGGGGTTGCCGGACTCCAGGTCCTTCTGGGCCTGCGCGTAGAACTGACGGCCCTTGGGATGGGTGCCGATCTGCTCTTCCTGCTCCTTCTTCGCGGCGGCCTTGGTCTCGGACTCGGAGGCGTCGGTGAAGCGCAGCTTCTGCGCGCGGTCCGGGCCGGCGATGTCGGAGAGGTACTTCTTGCGCTTGGTGTCGTCGCGCAGGACGTAATAGGCCTCGGTGACGCGCTTGTAGAGCTCGTTCACCTGGTCCTTGAGGGCCTTGGACTCCAGATGGAAGAAGCGGTCCGGGTGGTAGACGCGGCTCTCTTTGTAGAACGCCTTCTTGATGTCGCCGGGGGCGGCGGTGCGCTCCAGGCCGAGCAGCTCGAAGTAGTCCGTCTGGTCGAGCTTCGCGCAGCGCGACTCCAGGTCCACGATCTGCTCCGGGCTGAGGGCCGGGCCTCCCGCGGCGGCGGGCGGCGGCGGAGGCGCGCTGGCGGCGGG
>NZ_RAVY01000117.1:0-31834 GCF_003611625.1 Corallococcus sp. CA054B | reverse complement strand
GTTGAAGCCCACGAGCGCTGTCACCACGCCCGTGCCCAACCCGTAGCCGCCGAGCACGCTCGCGAAGCCCAGCCCATGCACCAGGCCGAACAGGAAGGTGAGCCCCGCGCGGTGTCCGTGCCGGCGCAGGAGCAGGTTCTCCAGCGCCATGTAGAGGATGGACGCGGCGATCGCGGCCTCGGCCCACCGCGTGCCCCGCGCGTCCAGCGTCACCTGGCCCAGGGCGGTGAGCCCCAGCGTCAGCGAGTGCGCCAGCGTGAAGGACGTCACCAGCAGGAGGATCCGCCGGAACGAGCCGCCCACCAGCAGCACGGCGAAGAGGAACAGGAGGTGATCCGCCCCGGCCAGGATGTGGCGGATGCCCTCGCCCACCCAGCCGGCGAACCCGTTCACCGCCTCGGGCGCGACCTCCATTTCATGGGCGTGGGCGGCGGCCGGGCCCCACAGGAGCAGGGCCAGCAACACCACCCGGGCTGCGGGGAACGGCTTCATCGCGCGAAGGAGCCTGCCCTCCGCGCGCCCTGCCCGTCCACTACTCGCGCACGAACTCCAGCTGCACCTGCTGCCGGCCCGAAAGCCCGCCGTGGTGCGCGCCGCAGCGCGGACAGACCATCGGCTGATCCCACTCCCACTGCGCCTGCACCTCGTCCCCGCAGCAGACCATGGGGAGCGTGCGCAGCAGCTCCTCGTCCGGAGGCAGCGGCCGGGGCAGCGGCTCCGGCGCCACGGAGACGAAGGTGGGCCGCGGGTTCTGGGACAGCGTGCGCTGCACGTACGCCAGCTGCTCGTACCGCACATGGTTCGCCCACGCGCGCGCCATCTGCTCCACGTGCGCGGACTGCTCGGGCGTGAGCCACGCGTCCGGCAGCGCGCGGTGGCCGCAGTACAGGCAGTGCCACGCGGGCAGCTCCTCCGCCGTGTACGCCTCGTGGAGGTTCTCGAAGGGGAAGTAGCCCGCGAGCAGCCGCTGCAGCATCCCCGCGTCGTGGCGGCTGGGCCGCGTCTTGAAGGAGCGCTGGCAGCGGGGACATTCGCGCCGCACGAAGCCCGCCTTGTCCCGCGGCAGCTCCAGCCACGCCATGTCCAGCTCCGGCAGGTTCATGCCAGCCCCCGCCGGCGCCCCAGCGACGCGACGGCCAGCACGAACGCGATGAGCGAGAACACCAGGAGGAGGTGCACCCACTGCCCCTCCGTCGAACCGGTGATCAGCCCCATCACCCACAACACCATCAAGATGATGCCCATGGTCCAGTACACGCCACGCCTCCCGCCACACAGGGCCCCGAAAGTCAGACCGGGCGCAAACTAGGAACGAGGAGGCACCGCGGCAACAGGCGGAGCTTTCTGCAGGGTCAGGTTGGGAAACAAACTTCCCAGGCCGGGCATTTTTTCCGGATGCCGTGGGCCCTGCCGGTCCTGTTTCAGCCCCTCTCTTAAGGATCCGTGAGGCAGCTGGCGCACGCTACGTACGCTGGCACGTTGCCTGCTTAGCCGCTGGGTGTGGGCGAGTCAGCGGGCGCGGGCGGTTGGGGCGCCAGGGGAGGGCGAGATGCGGGGTTGGACGGTGGCGATGGTGGCGGCGGCGATGCTGGTGGGGACGAACGCGGTGGCTTTCCCGGTGCAGGTGCCGGTGGGTGCCCAGGGTGAAGCGCCGGACGTCGCGGCCCTGAGGGCGCAGCTGGCGGAGAAGGACGCGCAGCTCAAGGCCGCCCTGGCGCGGCTGCAGCAGTACGAAGACGAGGCGGACTACCTCCGCGCGGAGCAGCTGGGCGTGGCCGAGGCCGTGCGCGCCTCCGGGCTCCCGGAGCGGCAGCAGCGCCGGCTGGCGGTGGCCATCGTCCGCGAGGCGGAGCGCAACAACCTGGATCCGCTGCTGGTGGTGGCGCTGATCCGCTGCGAGTCCTCCTTCAACAACTACGCGGTGTCCGGTGTGGGCGCCATGGGCCTCATGCAGGTGATGCCGGACACGGGCAAGTACCTGGCGGAGAAGTCCGGCTGGCGGCTGGGTCGCCACACCAACCTCTTCGACTTCGAGACGAACGTGAACCTGGGCACGGCCTACCTGGCGGACCTCATCAACCGCTTCGGCTCCGTGGAGGGCGCGCTCGTCGCCTACAACGCGGGTCCCGGGCTGGCCAGGCGCATCCTGGCCAAGAAGGAAAACCGGGCGAAGTTCATGGCCGGTTATCCCGCCAAGGTCGTGAAGGAGTTCCGCAAGCTGAAGGCCCAGCAGGAGCGCGCCATCAGCCTGCGTGCCGAGCAGACGACACCCGACCGCAAGGGTTGACCGCTGCGTGACACGCGCTTCGCTCGCTCGCCAACACTCCGGCCGAAGTTGCATGCCTGCCACTGACCTGATCGCAGGTGAAGGTGCACTGTTCGGCTCCGGCTGTGCACCCCCACCCCCCGGTGGGAAACCGGACCACCCCTGTGGTCCGGAAACGTGCGGCAGCCGCCATTCACATCGCGAGCTGCACACACGTGCACACCTCAGCGGGAGCGCGGATCATGACGGGGCTTCAGATTCATCGGGAGGAGGCGGCGGGTCGGATCACGCTGCGCCTGGAAGGAACGCTGGACGGCCGCACTGCCCAGGAGCTGCGCAACTCGCTCCAGGCGCTGGGCCAGAGTGAAGTCGTGCTGGACTTCGCGCACCTGCGTGAGTTCAAGGACAGCGCGGTGGGCATCCTGACCCACGGCTTGAAGGACGGCGCCGTGCAGCTGCGCGGGCTGGCCACGCACCACGAGCGGATGTTCCGCTACTTCGGCGTGCTGTCCTCTCCGACGACGCACCGGGCGTACTACACGCCCGAGGACATCCTCTCCGCCTGAGTCGGGTGGGCCCTCCGGGCCGCGTGCATCCCCGGCAAGCGCCCGCGCCTCCAAGGCAGGCGGGCATCCGGCGAGGAACACGGGCGGCCTGGAGGGGTGCCGGCTGGCGTTCGCCTGGGCTAGAGTCCGCGCCCAGATGACCCAGCCCGCTCGCGTCCTCGGTCCAGTTCCCTCCCCTGCTTCCGCGCGCGCGGTGATGGAGCGGCTCGCCGCCCAGCTGGGCCGCGCCGTGCAGGGCAAGCCGGAGGAGGTGCGGCGCGTCGTCACCTGCGTGGTGGCCGGCGGGCACCTGCTGCTGGAGGACATGCCCGGCGTGGGCAAGACGACGCTGGCGGAGGCCCTGGCCCGCGCGTGCGCCCTGTCCTTCTCCCGCATCCAGTTCACGGCGGACCTGCTGCCGGCGGACATCCTGGGCGCGCAGGTGTTCCACGCGCAGACGGCCACCTTCTCCTTCCGGCCCGGGCCGCTGTTCCGGCAGCTGGTGCTGGCGGACGAGCTCAACCGCGCGCCCCCGCGCACCCAGTCCGCGCTCCTGGAGGGCATGGCCCAGGGCCAGGTGTCGCTGGACGGGCAGACCCACGCGCTGCCCTCGCCCTTCACCGTGGTGGCCACCCAGAACCCGGTGGACTTCTCCGGCACCTATCCCTTGCCGGACTCGCAGCTGGATCGCTTCCTCGTGCGCCTGTCCCTGGGCCACCCGGCGCCGGACGTGGAGGCGCGCCTGCTCACCACGCGCGGCGCGGCGTCCCCGCTGCCGTCGGTGGAGGCCGTGACGGGGCCGGAGGAGCTGGCGTCGCTGCGTGACTTCGCCCAGGACGTGAAGCTGGACGCGGCGGTGGCGGACTACGTGGTGCGGCTGGCGCGGGCCACGCGCGAGCACGGCGACCTGGAGCGCGGCGCGTCCACCCGCGCGGTGCTGGCGCTGGGGTCCGCGGCCCGGGCCCAGGCCCTGTGGGAGGGGCGCGACTTCGTCACCCCCGGCGACGTGCGCGCCATGCTGGTGCCCTGCTGGGCGCACCGCGTGCTCTTGAGGAGCGCCGTGCAGGGCGTGTCCGCGCGGGACGAGGCGGCGCACCTGGTGGAGGAGATCGCCCGCAAGGTGGCGGCGCCCCGGTGAAGGCCCCCGCGCGTCCCCCCTTCAAGGCGCGGCTGCGCGCCCTGCTCCGCCCACCGCGCACGCTGTCGGTGACGAAGACGGGCCGCACGTACCTGGTGGTGACGTTCGGCGTGGGGCTGGGCGCGCTCAACACCGGCAACAACCTGCTCTACCTGCTCCTGGGCCTGCTGCTCAGCATGGTGGTGGTGTCCGGCGTGCTGTCGGAGCGCTGCCTGCGCGACCTGACGGTGCGCCGGGTGGGCGCGGACGCGGCCTTCGCGCGCGAGCCCTTCGCCTACCGCTGGGCGGTGTCGCGCAAGAAGGGGCACGGCTTCGCGCTGACGTTCTCCGAGGACCTCTCCCCGCTCACCGGCACCGGGAGGCTGGGGCATCTGCCCGCGGGCCAGGAGCACATCGTCCGGGCGGACCTGGCCGCGCCGCACCGGGGCCCCGTGCGCCTGTCCGGCGTGCGCGTCACCACCACGTGGCCGCTGGGCCTGTTCGCCAAGACGCGCGTGTTCTCCCTGGAGGGGACGCTGCTCGTGTATCCGCGCCGCGGCTACGCCTGCAAGGAACCGGGGCCCGCGCTGAAGGGCCCCCGGGGCGAGGCGGGCAGCCCGCGCCACCTGGACGGCACCGGCGACGTGGCGGGGCTGCGCGAGCTCGCCGTGAACGAGGACGCGCGCCGCATCCACTGGCTGAAGAGCGCCGCGGCGGGGCGCCTCCTGAAGGTGGAGCGCGAGCGCGAGGAGCGCCGCGTCTGGAAGCTCGCGCTGGAGACGGGCCTCACGGGTGACGCGCTGGAGCGCCGCTGTGAGGAGGTCGCCGCCCAGGCGCACCAGCTCCTGGACGCCGGGCACGAGGTCGGCCTCCAGCTGCCGGAGCGAGCGCTGCGCCCGGCCGCGGGGGCTTCGCAGGAGCGGCGCATCCTCCAGGCGCTCGCATGGGTGGGCTTCGAGGGCGCGGACGCAGGGACGGACTCCCGGGAGGCGGCGTGAAGCGCCCCTTGAGGCTGCGGCTCGCCCTGCGCGACCTGGCGGTGGGCTCCGCCTTTGGCGCGATGGCCATGTCCGGCCAGCTCCCCGTGTGGGTGCTGGGCGTCTTCATCGGGGCGCTGGTGCTGGCGCTGTGCGACGTGCGGCTCGTCGCGCGCTTCTCCCGCCTGTCCGCGCTGGGGCTGCTGGTCGCGGCGGTGCTCCTGGGCCTCCAGCTGACGGCCGGCGCGATGAACGCGGTGGTGGCGGCGTGCGCCTTCGCGAGCCTCATCGCCGCGCAGCGGATGCTGTCCACGCCTGACGCCTCGGCGGAGGGCCAGACGCACCTGACGGGACTCTTGATGGTGGCCGGTGGCGCGGCGCTGTCGGGCGACATGTCGTACGCGCTGTTCCTCATCGCCTTCGGGGTGCTGGCCAGCCTGTCGCTGGCGCTGGGCGTGGTGGAGGCGGCGGTGCCGGACGGCGAGCCCGTGCCGGTGCGCGCGGTGCTGCGGCCGCTGTCCACGGGCGTGATGTTCGCGGTGGCCGGCGCGGTGGCGTTCTTCGTCCTCTTCCCCCGCCTCAACTGGGCCATGGTGGGGCCGCGTTCGGCGCCGGGCTTCGGCGCGGTGAGCAGCGCGGGCTACTCCAACACCGTGCGGCTGGGCGGCGCGGGCACCATCAAGGGCAACCCGCGCGTGGTGCTGCGCGCCACGCTCACGCCGGATCCGGGCCGCGAAGCGCTGGACGCCTACTGGGTGGGCCGCACCTACGACACCTTCGACGGCATGGAGTGGACGAACGTCGTCGGCGCGCAGCAGACGGAGCGGCAGATCACCCTGCGCCCCGCCAGCGACACGCTCCTCCACCAGCGCATCGAGCTGCTGCCCGCGTACGGGGCCCGCACGCTGATTGCGCTGGAGATGCCCTCGCGCCTGGGCAACGCCAGGGCCCACACGCCCACCGGCACCCGGTACAGCCCGGTGCAGCTCCAGGGCGGGAGCGAGGTGCGCTTCACCGTCACCGCGCCCTCGTACACCTACGAGGCCTACAGCCTGCCGCCGGATGCGAAGGCGGGCATGTCCCCCGCCCTGGTCCAGGCGGAGCGCGACCAGCTCCTGGCGCTGCCCGATCAGCTGGACGCGCGCGTCGCCCAGCTGGCGGCGCGGGTGCTCCAGGGAGAGAAGGAGCCGCTGGCCGCGGCGCGCAAGCTCGCCGCCTTCCTGCAGCGGGACTACGCGTACACGCTGGAGCAGGCAGGCACGCCGGAGGATCCGCTGGCGGAGTTCCTCTTCGTGCGCAAGGCGGGCCACTGCGAGCACTTCGCCACCGCGCTCACGCTGATGCTGCGCACGCAGGGCATCGGGGCGCGGCTCGCCACGGGCTTCTATGGCGGCGCGCGCATGGACGGCGGCTACCTGTTGCGCGCGGGCGACGCGCACGCCTGGACCCACGTGCTCGTCCCGGGGCGGGGCTTCGTCACCGTGGACGCGACGCCGCCGTCGAACCGCCCGAGCCAGGGCTCCGTGCTGCTGGAGCAGCTGCTCGCCATCTATGAAGCGGTGGAGGCGCGCTGGCGCAACTCCGTCGTCGACTACTCCTTCCGCGACCAGTTCGAGCTGGCGAGCAAACTGGTCCGCCCGCCGCGCCGTCCGGCCGGCGCCCCCGCGAACCAGACCCCCAGCCGCCTGCCCCCACCGCGCGCGTGGGTGACGGCCGCCGTCGTGGCCTTCGTCGTCTGGCGCGCGGGCCGCCTCGTCTCCCGCTGGACGGGCCGCGCCCCGGTGCTGGAGGCCACGCGCTTCCTCGACCGGGTGGACGCGGTGCTCCAGAAGGCCCACGTGCCGCGCTTCGAACACGAGACGCTGGAGGACCTGACCACGCGCCTGGCGCGGGAAGGCCACCCGCTGGCGCTGGCGCTGACGCCGCTCACCCGCCGCTACCTGGAGGCCCGCTTTGGCGGCCGAGCCCTGCGCGAGGGAGAGGCCGAGCACCTGCTCGCTACCTTGCGCCGTGCATTGGATGCCGAAGCTGCCCGCCGCGCCGCGAAGCCGGCCGGACAGGCGGGCCCCACCGCCCGCGCATCCTGAGCGGAAGAGAAGTGCCCTCCGGACGGAAGCGGGCTTCCGTCGCCGGTCGCCCGCCCTCCCCAGGAACGCCCGGCCGAGGTGGAGAAATGTCTCCACCCTCGCCACGCGTCGCCATTAAGCGTTTCAGCGAAACCCATTCGCGGACGTCATGGCGACGTGCGCTCCAGGGCCGTGCGCCGTGCATTTTCTCCCCTCGCAGACCCGCGGATTTCCTATCGGCCACGGGTAACGGTTACAGACCGTTGCCAAGAGACGCCCACCTGCGTCCTCCAACCCCTCGGAGACACACGCGAATACATCCAACCCTGGTTGGCATCCCGGTTGCTCAGGGCAGACACGTCAAGTTGTAGGACTTGAACCCAGAGCACCTTTCAAGCGCCTCCGCCGCGGCAGGAGGCCCGATTTGGAGAATCCATCCATGCAGGCTTCGACCGAGCAGTCGTCCAATTCTGGCTCCCTCGCGATGTATCTCTCGGAGATCAACCAGTACTCGCTCCTGAAGGTGGAGGAGGAGCAGGAGCTGGCGCGCCGGTTCATCAAGGGGGACCTGGCCGCGGGCCACCGCCTGGTGACGAGCAACCTGCGCTTCGTGGTGAAGGTCTCCTACGAGTACCGCTCCTACGGCATCAAGATGTCGGACCTCATCCAGGAGGGGAATATCGGCCTGATGAAGGCGGTGCAGAAGTTCGACCCGGACAAGGGCATCCGCCTCATTTCGTACGCGGTGTGGTGGATCCGCGCGTACATCCAGAACTACATCCTGAAGAGCTGGTCCCTGGTGAAGCTTGGAACCACGCAGGCGCAGCGCAAGCTGTTCTTCAGTCTGGCCCGCACGCGCCGTGAGCTGGAGAAGCTGGGCAGCGGCGAGGCCGTGGTGAACGTGGATGAGATTGCCCGCAAGCTCCATGTGAAGCCCGGCGAGGTGCGTGAGATGGAGCAGCGCATGGGTGGCCGGGACCTGTCCCTGGACGCGCCCATGGGCGAGGACGGCGGCAACAGCCACGTGGACTTCGTGGTGAGCGCGGCAGCGCCCCAGGACGACGAGTTCGCGGACAAGGAGGAGGCGGGCCTCATCAACAACCGCGTCCGCACCGCCCTCATGCGCCTGGACCCTCGCGAGCGCTTCATCATCGAGCAGCGCGTGATGAACGAGCGCCCCATGACGCTCAAGGAGCTGGGTGAGCACTTCGGCTTCTCCCGCGAGCGCGCGCGCCAGCTGGAGATCCGCGCCAAGGACAAGCTCAAGTCGGAGCTGGCCGCCCTGATGGCGGAGGTGGATCCGGAGACGCTGGCCGCCCAGGGCTAGAGGGCTGTTTTCGCGCCCCGGCGGAGACCCTGCTACAACGGGCCCCCTGATTTCCTGTCAGGAGTGCCTGCTTGTCCCACGGTTCCCCGCCGGTCGTCGATGATCGCGTTCCCCTCGCGGAGGCGCATGGTTCCGCCCCGCATAAGCCCTACGTCCCGCCCGAGCAGTCGCCCGCGGAGCTGACGATCCGCGGTCTGGTGCTCGGGTCGGTGCTGGGCATCGTGTTCGCGGCGTCGTCCGTGTACCTGGCCATCAAGGTCGGCCTCACGGTGTCCGCGTCCATCCCGGTGGCGGTGCTCTCCATCGCCATCTTCCGGGCCCTGGGGCGCTCCAGCATCCTGGAGAACACCATCGTCCAGACGACGGGCTCCGCGGGTGAGTCGCTCGCGTTCGGCGTGGCGGCGGCGCTGCCCGCCTTGCTCATCCTGGGCTACGACATCAGCCTCACGCACGCGTTCCTCACCGCCGCGCTGGGCGGCGTGCTGGGCGTGCTGATGATGATTCCGCTGCGCCAGGGCCTCATCGTCCAGGAGCACGGCAAGCTCACCTACCCGGAGGGCACCGCCAGCGCGGACGTGCTCATCGTCGGCGAGCAGGGCGGCACCAACGCGCGCACGGTCATCCTGGGTTTCATCATCGGCGGCGTCTACAAGTTCGCCTACTCCGGGATGAAGCTCTTCAAGGAGGCCATTGGCACGCCCATCAAGGGGCTCAAGGCCGCGACGCTCTCCACGGAGGTGTCCCCGGAGCTGCTCGGCGTGGGCTACATCATCGGGCCGCGCGTGGCGGGCATCACCTTCGCCGGCGGCGTGCTCAGCTACCTCATCCTCATCCCGATGATCTCCTTCTTCGGCAGCGGCATGGAGACGCCGCTGCTGGTGCACAACGGGATGCTCATCAAGGACATGTCGCCGGATCAGATCCGCAACGCGTACGTGCTCTACATCGGCGCGGGCGCGGTGGCGACGGGCGGCCTCATCAGCCTCATCCGCTCCCTGCCCACCATCGTGGGCGCCTTCAAGCGCAGCGTGGAGACGCTGCGCCAGTCGCGCACGCAGGGCGCCCTGCCCACGGTGCTGCGCACGGATCAGGACCTGCCCATCACGGTGGTGCTGGTGGGCAGCGCGCTGCTCATCCTCGCCATCTGGCTGGCGCCGCCGCTGCACGTGAACTTCATCTCCGCCATCCTCATCGTCATCTTCGGCTTCTTCTTCGTGACGGTGAGCGCGCGCATCACCGGTGAGATCGGCTCTTCCTCCAACCCCATCTCCGGCATGGTGGTGGCCACGCTGCTCGTCACCTGCCTCGTGTACCTGCTGTTCGGCTGGACGTCGTCGTCGGATCGCTTCATGGCGCTCACCACGGCGGCCATCGTGGGCATCGCCGCGTCCAACGGCGGCACCACCGCGCAGGATTTGAAGACGGCGTTCCTCGTGGGCGGCACGCCCAAGAAGCAGCAGATCGCCCTCTTCGTCGGCGTGCTCACCAGCGCCATGTTCATCGGCCTGGTGCTGGTGCTGCTCAACCAGGGCGCCACGGCGGTCATCCCGGAGGCGCACCCGGGCGTGCAGGTGACGGAGCTGACGCAGGAGACGCGCACCCAGCACACCTGGCGCTGGGCGGTGTCCCAGGACGCGCTCACCCAGCGCGGCATGACGCCCGAAAAGCTCAAGCGCTCGCTGTGGGCGGAGCGCCTGGACATGACGCCGGTGGACGGCGGGCTGGAGCTGCGCAGCTGGCGCCCGATGCAGGCCGAGCAGCTGTCCGGCCTCACGCTGGCGCCGGCCAACGGCCCGTCGCTGAAGCTGTCGGACGCGGGCGCCATCACCGCCGGTCCGGACCGCGTCTACAAGGAAGGCTTCGTGCGCGGCGCGGACACGCCCGTGCCCGCCGGCCGCTACCTGGTGGATGACCAGGGCAGCATCCAGTACGTGGTGGACCCGGGCATCGGCGGCCGCATCAGCGAGTACGAGGGCCAGACGCTCACCCGCTACTCCGCGCCCAAGGCGCAGCTGTTCGCGCTCATCATCGACGGCATCCTCACGCAGCGGCTGCCGTGGGACCTGGTGCTGCTGGGCGTCTTCATCGCCCTGATGCTGGAGCTGTGCGGCGTGTCCTCGCTGCCCTTCGCGGTGGGCGTGTACCTGCCCATCAGCAGCAGCGCCCCCATCTTCGTGGGTGGCATGGTGCGCCACTTCGTGGACAAGCTGCGCGGCGGCACCGCGGCGGAGTCCGAGTTCTCCCCCGGCACGCTGATGTCCTCCGGCTACATCGCGGGCGGCTCCATCGCGGGCGTGCTGATTGCCTTCCTTGAAATCGCCAGCGACGGGGCCTGGACGCGCGCCATCAACCTGCCCGCCCTCTTCGGGCATGAAGGCGCGGTGGGCTCCTTCCTCAACGCCGTGGGTGAGAGCGAGCTGGCGCACCCGACGTGGTCCAACGTCTGGGACCTGGCGTTCTTCGCCGTCCTCACCGCGGTGCTGTTCCGCTCGGCCCTCAAGGGCAAGAGCGGCGCGGAAGCCCCGCCGCCGTCGCACTGACGGCCTGAAGCACCCTCCCCGCTTCGTTCCCGGCGGGGAGGTCTTCCGTCAAAGCCCGGGCACCGACGGCGGCACCTCCGTGTCGCCGCCGGCGGCGTCCGCCGACCCCTTCGCGCAGACGTACTCCGCGCGCAGCGGCGTCACGATGCCGAAGGTGAAGGCATAGACGAACGGGCTCCACCACGGCCAGTACACGTCCACCCGGGACAGGCCATGCCGGCACTCCGCCGCGGCCACGTTGGACGTCGTCAGCCCCTCCACCAGGCTCACGCCCGTCTGGGACTCCGGGGCACCGTCGCGCGGCGCCGGACTGCGCACGCTCATGCGGAAGCACCCCGTGAGGGACGCCAGGACCAGGGCGGACGCGGCCAGTCGCTTCATGGACGGGACTCCGGACTGCAAGGGGCCCCTTGCGTAACACACCGGGGCTTCACCGCCAGTCCGCCCCTTGTTGCCCAGGTGTCACGCCAACCCCCTGGATTCTGGGCAGTTCTCGAATTGGGAGCCGGCCCTGGACGGGAGTACACTGAGGTTCCCTCCACCGGGGCCTTCCGCCCCCTCCGGATTCTTCAGGTTTCATGGCACAGCCCCAGAAAGTCACGGACGCGACCGCGGAGCCGGAACAGTCGCCGGAGGTCCGCGAGAAGGTGGAACTGGCGAAGACGTTCGCGTTCCACCTGCTCAAGGGCATCAAGCAGATTGGCATGTACCGCCACAACGAGGCGCGCTTCCCGGAGTTCCTCTCCAAGGCGCTGGAGGCCATCTCCACGTACACGGAGAAGTTCGGGCCGCTCTCGCTGAAGGTGGAGCAGCAGAACTTCATGCTGTACGGCGAGCCGCTCTTCTCGGAAGAGTCGCCGCTCCCCTACAAGTTCTTCCGCGACGGCATCCGCCAGCTCATCTTCCGCCCGGGGCTGCCGCTGGAGGAGCTGGTCACCCTCACGCTCATCGCGCTGTCGGAGCCGGAGCGCGGCGCGGATGACGTGCTCGCGCAGCTGTGGCGCGCGGGCATGCAGCAGGTGGAGTACGTGGTGGTGGAAGGCTTCTCCATGGAGGGAGCCAACGAGGACGAGGTCCAGGTGGAGGTGGACAAGGTGGTGGGCTACCTCTACTCCCGCCTCCAGACGAACTCGGATGACTTCCTGCGCTTCGCGCGCGTGTCCGCGGAGGACCTGGACGCGAAGCTGGACGGCGTGGAGCAGATCCGCGGCCTCGTCGTGGGCGGCCGCCACGCCACGGACGACCTGAAGGCCCGCATCCAGCGTGAGATCACGGAAGAAGAGAACGCGCGCCTCTTCCCCAAGCTGGTGGGCGCGGTGTTCCAGGTGGTGGAAGGCGGCGTGGATGACGCGGCGCTCTTGGAGGAGATCTTCCTGCAGCTGCTGGACATGCTGCTGCTCCAGGACGACTTCGCCACGGTGAACCAGATCGTCCTCAAGCTGCGCGCGCTCTCCCAGCGCGAGGGCGGCGAGGACCTGGGGCGGCTGCTCACCAACTTCCTCCACAAGATGGGCGAGGAGCAGCGCCTCACGCGAATGGGCGAGTCGCTGAAGACGACGCGCACCCGGCAGCCGCAGGACGTGACGCGCTACCTGCAGGCGCTGGGCGTGGACTCCGTGCTGCCGCTGCTCAGCGTGCTGGAGACCATCGAGCTGCCGGAGAACCGCGTGCTCCTGTGCGACGTGCTGGCCACGTTCGCGCGCGACCTGCCGGAGCCCTTCGTCGCGCGCCTGTTGTCGGACCGGCCGCAGACGGTGCGCGACATGGTCTACATCCTGGAGAAGAGCAACCACCCGGAGCGGATCAAGATGTTCGGCCAGGTGATGAAGAGCCCCAACCTGGTGGTGAAGCTGGAGGTCATGCAGATCATCGGGCGGGGCCGCACGGCGGAGGCCCGGCGCATCATCCAGGATGCGCTCACCGACACCGTCTCCCAGGTGCGCATGCTGGCCGCGAAGCTGTTGCCGGAGTTCGACCGCGAGAAGGCCTTCACGGACCTGGTGCGGCAGGTGCGCGACCCGACCTGGGACAAGAAGACGTCCGACGAGAAGCACGCCTTCTACGCGGCCATCGGGGCCACCAACCTGCCCTCAGCGCTGTCCATGATGCAGCAGTTGCTGGCGGTGAAGCCGTCGCTGCTCAACAAGCGGCGGGTGATGGAGGACAAGCTGCTGGCCATCACCGGCCTGGGCGGCGCGGGCTCCATCCAGTCCTACAAGATGTTGCAGGGCGTGGTGGAGGACAAGGCGCAGCCCCTGGAAGTCCTCACCGCGGCCCGCAAGGCGATGTACCAGACGCGCAAGGCCCTGTTCGGGGACTCGGCGCTCCCGGAAGAAGCGAGCTGACACCATGGCCGACAATCTGAAGATCAATCAGACCCAGGACGAGAACCTGGGCGAGTACGGTCGAGAGCACAACGAGAAGCTCCAGAACCTGTCGCGCTCCATGCTCGCGGGCCTCTACATGCTGGTGCGCTCGGTGAAGATGTATGACCCGGAGAACGCGGTTTTTGAAAAGCCGCTCCACCAGCTCCAGGACATCATCAACCAGATCATCGGCAAGGAAGGCCGGCTGGAGCTGACGGGCGTCAAGGACTCGTTCTACCTCAACGGCATGCTGGTGAAGGTGGACCTGAACTCCATCGAGAACCAGCGCTACCTGCTGGCGGAGATGCGCGCCAAGGACGTGGGCGGCATCACGCTGACCAAGCCCGTCACCACGCAGGAGCTGAAGAACTTCGTCTGGATCTTCAGCAAGGAGCAGTCCTCCACCGCGGAGGAGGACGGCCTGCAGGGGCGCAAGCTCCTCAACATGCGCGTGGCGAAGTTCTCCAAGCTGAAGGAGAAGCTGAACAAGGACATGGACACGCCGGGCGACCAGAAGGTCGACCGCAAGAAGTACGCGATGACCGTGTACGCCCGCGCGGTGTTCTTCCTGCAGAAGTACCTGGAGTCCGTGCGCGCGGGGAAGCCCATCGGCTCGTCGCGGGCGCTGCGCCTGGTGCAGGACTTCGTGGACATCTCCTACGATCAGCGCACCCACTTCCTGGGCATGACGACGCAGAAGCGCGAGGAGGACTACCTCGTCTACCACCAGGTGAACGTGGCGCTGATGTGCATCGTGTTCGGCGCGGAACTGGGGCTCACCAAGCCGCAGCTGCGCGACCTGGGCTACATCGCGCTCTTCCACGACGCGGGCATGACGACGCTGCCGGAGGAGCTGGCCACCAAGCGCGGCGCCCTCACCGCGGACGAGAAGACGACGGTGGCCCGCGCGCCGCTCATCAGCGTGCGCAACATCCTGATGGAGAAGGGCTTCAGCCGCTCCACGCTGCTGCGCGTGGTGACGACGTTCGAGCACAAGACGGACTACGGCACCGCGGTGCGGGACGCGCGCGGCAACATCCAGATGATCATCCCCAAGACGAACCTGGGGGTGTACGCGAAGATCATCGCCATCTGCGACGCGTACGACGCGCTCACCTCCCGCAGGCCCTACCGGGACGCGTACGGCCCGGAGGTGGCGCTGATGCTGATGTGGACGGAGATGCGCCAGAAGTTCGACCCGGAGCTGCTGTCCGTCTTCATGCGGGTGATGGCCATCCAGCCCATCAAGGTCCTCTCCCGCCGCCAGCAGCAGCTCAGCGTTTCCGGCCTGTAGCCTTCTTCGCGACGGGCTTCGCCTTCGTGGGAGGCCCCAGGGGAACGCTCGCCTCGCGCAAGCGCGTGAGCGCCTTCTGGAAGTCCTCCGGCAGGGGGGCCTCCAGGTCCAGCGCCTTGTGGGTGCGCGGATGCTCGAAGGCCAGGCGCCACGCGTGCAGCGCCTGGCGGCCCAGCAACTCCTGCGCTTCCGCCACCGCGCCCTTCGCCTTGCGGCCGGCGCCGTAGAGCGCGTCGCACAGGAGCGGGTGCCCGGCCTCCGCCAGGTGGACGCGGATCTGGTGCGTGCGGCCGGTGAGCAGGTCCACCTCCACCAGCGCGGCGCCTTCGAAGGCCTCGCGCACGCGGAACAGGGTGATGGCGGGCTTGCCCTCCTTCACCTTGCCGGTGAACTTCTGGCGGTGGATGGGGTGGCGGCCGTAGAGCGTCTCGATGCGGCCTTCCGCGGGCGGCACGCCGTGCACCAGGGCCAGGTACGTCTTCTGGACCTCGCGCGTCTTGAAGGCCTTCTGGAGCGCCACCAGGGCCTGCTCGTGCTTGGCCACGACGAGGCAGCCGGTGGTGTCCTTGTCCAGGCGGTGGACGATACCGGGGCGCAGCTCGCCGCCCACGCCTGCCAGGTCCTTCACGCGGTGCAGGAGCGCGTTGACGAGCGTGCCGGACGCATGGCCCGCGCCCGGGTGCACCACCATGCCGGCGGCCTTGTCCACGACGACGAGGTCCCGGTCCTCGTGCAGCACGGACACGGGCAGGGCTTCCGCCTGGGGAATCGCGGCGACGGGCGCGGGGACGTGGAGGGCCAGCACCTCGCCTCCGCGCAGACGCTGCGCGGCCTTGGCCGGCTTGCCGTCGGACAGCACGTGGCCGTCCGCGATGAGGCCCTGGAGGCGGGAGCGGGTGAGGTCCGGGAACGCGCGGGCCAGGTACGCATCAAGGCGCTCCCCCCGGGCTTCGGGGAGGGCGCGGTGCTCGCGCGTGTCGGGTGAGGCCACGGCGGGACGCGCTACCAGATCTTCGACTTCACGTGCGCCTTGGAGCGCAGCACGATGTCGTTGATGGCGCGCTCGAAGAAGTTCGCCTGGGTGCTGATCTCCGCGCTCACGCGGCTCTTGTAGAGCGCACGCCCCTCTTCCAGTTCCTCCTTGAGGACCTCGAAAAGGTTGTCCTGCTCGATGCCCTTGATGATCTTCTGCTCGTTGTAGAGCGAAATATCGGAGGCGATCGCGCGGGCCAGTCGCATCGCCTTGACCTTTTCCTCTTCCGTCATCGTGCCTCTACTTAGGCACCCACTCCGTGCGAGTCAACTTTTCCCGTCGCACGGGAGGGGGCTTGGCCGACTCCCCGTCAACGGCCCGACTTGGCGGGTTTCTCGGAGAACAGCGCGAGGTAGCTCTTGGACACACGCAGGGGGTCCAGGCCCAGCTCGCGGGCGAGGTTCATGAGGATGCCGCGCAGGTACACGGTGGTGGGCAGCGCGGTGTAGCGGTCCGCCTCCACGTTCTCCAGGTGACGCACGGAGATGCGGGTACGGTCGGCCAGCTGCTGGATGGTGAGGCCCCGGGCCTCGCGGACGCGGCGGAGCAGTTCGCCGTTGAACTCGGCGTCCGAGGGGATGTCCACGCCCCGGGGACGGGCGTCGCGGACCTTGGCGGCCACCTGGGCCAGCGCGGACTCGGCGGTGGCGATGGCGGAGTCCTGAGCCAGGACCTGGGCGTCCCCGAGCTTGCGGACCGTGGGGCCCTTCACGGTCCCCGGCCCCGTGGGGCCGTTCTGGGGCGGACGCGAGTCGATGGGGCGCGACGTCAAGGGCCGAACGGCGGAGCGGGAGGCCCCGGTGGCCGGGATCCGGGCCAGCGCGGTGGTGCTGGAGTCCAGGGCCGGAGCGTCCGGGGCGGGGTTCGGATCCGACTCGCCCTGGGTGGTCGTCACGGCCGCCGCGGCCGGGGCGGGCTCGGTGCTGGGGGGCACGGCTCCGGCCTCGGGGGCCTGGGCCGCGGCAACGGACGTGGCACCGGCTTCCGGCTCGGGCGTCGCGGCTAGCGCTTCGGGACCGGGCGTCGCGGCTACCGGCGCGGCACTCGTTTCCGCCGCGGCGGGCGTAGCGCTGGTTTCAGGGGTGGGCGCCGAGGCTACCGGCGCGGGCGCCGAGGCGAGCGTGGCGCTGGTTTCAGGGGCGGGCGTCGCGGCTACCGGCGCTGGCGTCGCGGCTACCGGCGCCGAGGCGGGCGTGGCGCTGGCGTCCTGCACGGGCGTCGCGGCTACCGGCGCGGCGGGGGTAGCGCTGGCTTCTGGCGCTGACGTCGCGGCGGGCGTGGCATTGGCTTCGAGCGCAGGCGTCGCGGCCACCGTACGGGGGTCCGTCGCGGGCTGGGGAGCCGGGACTTCTGTCGCCGTGGAGGCTACAGGGGCCTTGAGGGCGTCCACGCGGTCCGCCGAGACCGGGGGCTCGGCAGCGGATCCGGCAGGCGACGGGACTTCCGCAGGGGACGCGACCGCCTTGGCAGGGGCCTCGACAGGGCTGGACGCCTGCGCCTCCACGGCGACGGTGGACTTCGCGTCCACGGCGGGGGCCGGCGCTTCGATGGCTCCCCTGCCCTGGCCGCGCAGCGGATTCGCGGGGACGTAGACGAACGACAGGCTCCGGGTGAATGAGGCACGGAAGGCCTCCACCACCGCCACGCCTCCTACCATCACCGGCTCGGAGGGCACGCCTGGAGCGTCCATCCCCGAGGACTCCTGCCGCTTCGACTCCTCACCCCGCATCCGCTCCTCGCTCTTTCCAGGCGGCCCGCTCGCGCGAGGCGCCTCCCCTTCATTGTCGTTCACGGACGCCGCGGCCTTCAGTCGCGACTCCGCCTCCAGCCTTTCGGCATCCACCGCACCCGCGGCCTTCGCCAGCGCCGCAGCCGCGGTGGCCAGAGCCTCCGCGACACGCGCGGCCGAGTCCACCTTGTCCGCGGCCTCCGCCGCCTCCGCCGTCGCGGCAGCCTTCGCGAGCCGCTCCGTGGACAGCCCGATGGAGCGGTCATACTCGACGCGCAGGTCCGCGTCGGTGAGCATCTCCATCGCTTCGTTCATCCGTTCACGCAGCGCTTCCACCTGATCCGGATCCCCCAGCGCGTACACCGCGATGGAATCCGGCGAATACAGCTCCATCAGGCGCTGGTGGGCCGCACGGATCTCCGCGTCGGTCGCCGTGGGCGGCACCTCCAGGAGTTCGTAATAGGTCTGCTGCGCGAAGGGCTTCATGGGATGGCGGACTCGGGGGAAAGGCCGTCGAGCGTCAGGATGCGAGCGGCGATGCGCTGGAGTCCCTGGGACACGGGCGAGTCGGGCCGCTCGAGGAGCACCGGCTTGCGTTTGCGCACCGCGCGCCACGCTTCATCGTCGTGGCGCAGGGCGCCCAGGTCATCCATGTCGATGCCGAAGAACTTCTTCCACGCGGACACCATCGCGGAGCCGACCTTCTCATCCGCGTCCGTGCGCGCCTGGTTCACGACGAGCCGCACGTGGAACGCCGCCAGCTCGCGCTCCAGCCGCTCCGCGTCCGAAGGGGCCTTGCGCCGCACCTGCGCGACGATGTCGTGGAGCGTCCGCAGGCCGCCCTCGCGGGTGGACAGCGCGCCCTCGACCATGTCCTGGATGCCGTAGCGCGCCTCCGTCTGCTGGAGCTTGCGGAAGAAGGCCGCCTTGACGAAGCGGTACGCGTTCTCCACGGACGTGGGCTCCGGCAGCACGACGAGCAGGCCGTGGTCCGCGATGAGGAAGAAGTCGAGCGTGTTGAAGCTGGTGCCCGCGCCCAGGTCCAGGATGAGGTAGTCCGCCGTCGTCTGGGACAGCAGCGTCCGCAGGAGCTTCTGCTTCTGCGCGTACTTGAGGTTCGCCGCGTCCAGCGAGTCCTGCGCGCCGGCGATCAGCGACAGCCCGGGCACGCCGGTGCCGACCATCACCTCTTCGAGGTTCGCCTTCCCGCGCCGCAGGAAGTCCGACAGCGTGGACTCCGGAGGCCCCACGCCCAGGCAGGTGTGCAGGTTGGCGCCGCCCAGGTCGGCGTCCACGAGCAGCACCTTCTGGCCTGCCTGCGCGAGCGCGACGCCCAGGTTGGCGGACACCATCGACTTGCCGATGCCGCCCTTGCCGCCGCCCACCGCGATGATCCGCGCCGCGCGGGAACGCCGAGCGAGGCCCGCGGGTCCCGAGGGCGACACGTCATTGCCTGCACGCGGCGAGGTGCCAGCCAGTGAGGCGGGAGCGGATGGAGGCAAGGGGGCGGGCTTCACGAAGGCTCGCATCAAAGCCCGTCCTACCGCCCGAGTCGACACCCCGCCATTTCACGGCCGGCCCTGAAGCGCCCGGAGCCCGCGCCCCGGCGCCCGGAGGCTCGGGGGGCAGGCGGCCGGGGAGCCGTTCGCTGTCACTCGTCGAGCAGCTCGACGTTCCAGTACGACACGTCCGCGAGGTGCAGGAACGGCAGCCACTCACGGTAGGTGATTTTACGGATGGCGCCGCGGAACAGCGGCGTCCAGCGCGGTCGCACGGGCTTCTTGAGCAGCCGCATCCCGGCCTGTTCCGGAGTGCGCCCACCCTTCTTCAGGTTGCAGGGCACGCAGGAGCACACGACGTTCTCCCACGTCGTCTTGCCGCCCTGGGTGCGCGGGCTGACGTGGTCCAGGTTGAGCTCGCTGCGGGGCAGCTGCTTCGCGCAGTACTGGCAGGTGTCGTTGTCGCGCGCGTAGATGTTGAGGCGCGAGAAGCGCACCTTGGCGCGCGGCAGGTGGTCATACGCACCGAGCACGAGGACGCGCGGCACGCGGATGGTGCGGTCGATGGTGGTGATGCTGTCCTGGGTGGCGCTGAGGGCGGCCCAGTCCTCGAACTCATACAACCGGTACTGCTCGTCGATGGCTTTGGCGACGCCCTGATACAGCAGGGAAAAAGCCCGTTTGACTGACGTCACGTGAACCGGTTGGTAGTACCGGTTTAAAACGAGCACGGCGCTGTTGATCATGGCTGGCTTCCCGAACGGGCGGCCGCTACAGCCTGCGCGACCAGCCCCAGGTCCTCCTCTGAGAGACACCGGACGTCGAGAACCACCTCGTCATCCGCAATCCTGCCAATAACCGGCACCTCGGCTTCGCGCAGACGTTCCAGGAATACTTTCGGCGCTTCTACGGTGAGGCTGCAAGCGAAGGAAGGCAACCGGGACAGCGGCATGGCACCTCCACCCACCTGTCCATCCACGGACACGACACGGCCCTCCACGCCGCGTGCCGCGAGGAGGGCCGCCAGGCGTTCGGCACGGGACTGCAACAAAGCCGGTTGCTGGGTGAGCAGGCTTTGGGTGGGGACCGCGTCCGCGCGGCCATCCCGGTACAGCTCCAGCGTCGCCTCCAGGGCCGCGACCGTCATCTTGTCGACACGCAGCGCACGTGTGAGCGGGTGGGATTTGATGCGCTGGAGCAGGTCCGCCCGGCCGACGATGACGCCTGCCTGGGGACCGCCGAGGAGCTTGTCGCCGGAGAAGGCAACGACGTCCGCGCCATCCCGGATGGCCTGGCCCACGGTGGGCTCCGGGGTGAGCCCCGGGCCGGACAGCGGCACGAGCGCGCCGGAGCCCAGGTCCTGGAACACAGGTACGCCACGGGAGCGTCCCAGTTCGGTGAGTTCCGCGAGGGCGGCCTCTTCCGTGAAGCCGACAAGCGCGAAGTTGGAGCGGTGGACCTTCACGATGAGGCCGGTGTCCGGGCTCAGTGCGTTGGCGTAGTCCGCGCGGCGGGTGCGGTTGGTGGTGCCTACTTCGACGAGCTTCGCGCCGGACTGACGCATGACGTCCGGGATGCGGAAGCCCCCGCCAATTTCGACGAGCTCGCCACGGGACACGACACACTCACGGCCGGAGGCAAGCGCCGCGAGGACAAGCAGCACGGCGCCCGCGCAGTTGTTGACGACGATGGCATCCTCCGCGCCGGTGAGCGTGCGCAGGAGGTCGATGAGCGGCGCGTAGCGGCTGCCGCGTTCGCCTTCGTCCAGGTCATATTCGAGGTTGGAGTAGCCCCGGGCCACGGCGACGACACGCTCCACGGCTTCGGGAGCCAGCGGTGCGCGGCCCAGGTTCGTGTGGAGCACGACGCCGGTGGCGTTGATCACGCGCCGGAGGTTCGGCGTGGCCAGCGACGCGAGCGCCGCCTCCACGTCCGCGTCCTCGAAGGGGCGCAGGTCACCGGCGAGCAGCCGGGAGCGCACGCGTTCGACGGCGAGACGCAGGGCCGCGACCGCGCGGGCATGGGGAAGGTTCGCGAGCCGGGACTCCAGCGACGGCCGTCGCAGGAGTTGTTCGATGGAGGGAAGACCGCGAAGCAGTGCGTTCTTGCCATCCGGGGAGTTCGAGGCAGCGCCCATGCCCTGGGATTCTACTCCCCAGACTTGCGACGAGAAGAGCCGTCACTCAACCGTCGCAGGAGCACAATCCCAGACAGTGAAACGTCACCAGCCGCCGTACGGCACGGTGATGGCCTCCATGTAGTGGCCGTTGGGGTCCTGGAAGTAGACCCCACGGCCTCCGTCATGGGTGTTGATCTGATTCTCATGCTGGCCGCGCGGGTCGGCCCAGTGCTGGATCTTCCGGTCGCGGATCTTCGCGATCAACGAATCGAAGACCTCCTCCGTCACCAGGAACGCGTAGTGCTGCCCGTGGATCGCGTCCTGGGTGGTGACGTAGTCGAGCGACGCGCCGTCCGTCAGCTTCACCACCTGGAAGTGCCCGAAGGGCGTGGGCTCCGGCAGCCCGAGCAGCTCCGCGAGGAATTGCGCGGATGCGACCTTGTCCTTCGCGTGGATGATCGTGTGGTTGAATTTGACAGACATGGAGGCCCCCCTGCGGAAAGGAGCCTCCTATAACGCGCGCCTCTGCTGGAGTGCCAGCGGCCACAGCTTCGCCAGTTCAGCGCGCAGCACCGTGGCGCTCGCGTAACGCTCCTCGGGCTGCTTCCGCATCAGCTTGAGGACGACCTGCTCGAAAGCTTCCGGCAGGTCTGGACGCCGCTTCCTGGGAGGAACCGGCTGCTCCTGCACGTGCATCAGCATCAGCGGCACCGGCTGCGCGTGACGGAACGGCAGCTGCCCGGTCAGCAGCTCATAGGCCACCACTCCCAAGGCGTACAGGTCCGTGGCCGGGGACACCTCCGCCCCCTTCACCTGCTCTGGCGCCATGTACTCGGGCGTCCCCAGCGTCGCGCCCTGCGCCGTGTTGCCCATCACATGCGCGCTCTTCGCGAGCCCGAAATCCATCAGCTTCAGCACGCCCGTGCGCGTGATGAACAGGTTCCCCGGCTTCACGTCCCGGTGCAGCACCCCGCGCGCGTGCGCGTGCTCCAGCGCCACCGTGGCGTGCGTCAGCCACCGCAACGCATTGGCCAGCGTGGAGCGCCCCTCCAGCATCACCTGCCGCAGATCCCTCCCCTCCAGCAGCTCCACCGTCAGGTAGTGCCGGTCCCCATCCGAGCCCACGTCGAACACATGCAGGATGTTCACGTGCTCCAGCGCCCGGGCGTGATCCACCTCCTGGCGGAAGCGCGTCACCATCGCCTCGTCGGCGTACGGCACCGCCAGCACCTTCAGCGCCACACGCTGGTGCTTCTTCACGTCCAGCGCCTGGTACACCGCCGACGTGCCGCCCACGCCCAGCCACTTCTCCACCCGGTAGCGTCCCGCCACCACCTGCCCGGGGACAAGGCCCTGGCTCGCGGGCGCGGGAGGCCGGGGCGTCACCGCCCCCTGGAGCAACGTCCCCCCCGGAGACACGGGCGTCCGCACCTGCGGCAGCGTCGGCTCGGACCCGTCCTCGGCCACGGCGTTGCCCGGCCGCGCGTTCAGCGCCTCCGGGCCCAGGTAGGTCAATCCTCCGCTGTCACGGTCCTTGGAATGCACCCTTCCCTCCCCTCTCACGACTCCAGCAGTGAGACGGGGGCCGGCGCACCCGCGCCTTCGAGGTCCAGGTGCGGCGTGGGCAGGTTGTACTCCGCGGCAGCGAGCGTGGCCTCCACCATGATGGGGCCCGAAATCTCCGAGGGCTCGCCCTGGCAGAGCACCTCCACCACGTGCTCCAGAGTCCACTTGCCCATGCGGCCCACCTCCAGCCGCGGGCCGTTGAACTTCGCCGTGTCAGACAGCGCGTCGCTCGCGGTGAGCTTCGCCTCCACCGAATCGCCCAGGTAGCCGCGCGCCAGGTTCAGCACCCGGTCAATCACCGCGTTCCAGGCCTGCAGGTGCGTGCGGTCCTGCGCCTCGTCGATGATGTCCAGGCCGACCTGCAGCCGCTCCATTCGCTCCAGGAACTGCTGCACCAGCTTGCCCCGGATGATGCGGCCGTGCTGCGGGGCGATTATCTCCACCGCGGGCGTGAGCTTCCGGATGGCCGCCACCGCGCGCACCAGCGCCGAGTTCACCGGCATGTAGATCTGGTGGAACGCCCGGATGCCATTCCAGTCGGACTCGTCCGCCCACAGGCCCTGCGCCTTGCTGTCCGTGAGGCCTCCGAAGAGGTCCCCCGTGAAGAGCACCCGCGTCTGCGGGTCGTAGAGCATCACCGCGCCCCGGAAGTGGCAGAACGGCGACGGCACCGGCAACAGCTTGTGCCCCGTGGGCACGCTCAGCCCCTGAGAGAACTTTTCCGTCGGGATGAAGCGGTTTCGCGGCAGGTTGAAGTGGACGATGAGCCGCCAGGTGTCCTCGGAGCACAGGATGCTCGCGCGCGGCGAGTAGCGCGCCGAGATGATGCTCGCGGACGAACCCACGTCCGGATCCTGGTGGTTGATGAAGAGCGCCGACAGCCGGTCCATCCCCCCAATCAGCGACACCACCTTCGTGTGGATGGTGGAGAAGTCGCTGCTCGACCCGGGGTCGATGAGGAGGTTGAACTCGGCGGGTTTCGCCGTCCGTGGGTCCGTGCCCCGAAAGCGGCGCAGGAACGGGTTCGCGAAGAAGATGCCGCCGGGCTCGCGCTTCCCGACCCAGAAGGTCTCGGGAGCGATCTCCACGGCGGTGCGGTTGAGGTCTATTTGTTGGGGACTGGGGGCGCTGGGCTGGCTCATGGCGTGTTTCCTTCACGCAAACGAGGGGGGGTGGGACTGCTCCTCAATCCTACCAGTCCCACTCCGGTCACGGGATTATTCCAGTGCGCCTGCATGTGTGGGCATGAGCGCCGCTTCTCGCTCTGCCCCCACCCGGCAATCAGGACCAATTCAGTACTCGCCTGACTCCTTGCCCGGCCGGTCGTCGAAGAGCTGCACCCAGCGTCCGTCAAATCCGCCGTTCTGCGGCAGGTACCACCCGCCCTGCAGCCAGAAGCCCTGCTCTCGCCCGTCCGTGTCGTCCGTCACGCCCGAGTGCACGAAGTAGTCGTGTTGCCACCAGTATGAGTTCACGGAGGCCGGGTAGCCGCTGGCGCTCATGCGCGTCTGCCCCCGCGAGTCCACCACCGTGCCCGCCCACGACTTGTCGTGGAACTCGCTGGACCCGCCGCCGCCCGTGTCGGACGCCTTGTCGTTCAGCTCGAACGTGCCGAAGAACCACTTCTTCGACGGGTAGCCCTCGCGGTCGTCCTGTCCTTCGATGTCACGCGTCTTGGAGAAGAAGCGCTGCAGCCCCACGCTCACCTCCGCCTGCCCCGCCTCGTTCACCACCGGGCTCTCCAGGAAGAAGAACTGAGACGCGTCCGGCAGCCAGTGCGTCGCATAGCCCCCGTGCTCCCAGTGCGTGGGGAGGATGTCCGCCAGGTCCTGCAGCTCGTACGTGACGCGCTTCACCGCGGGCCAACTGGCCGAAGACCCGTTGTCATAGCGGCTGGCCTGCGCGTCCGCCGTCGAGTACCGCACCGGCTGTGCGTTGAACGCCGCCACCGCCGCCCCGTCGTCCTCCGGCACGAAGACGAAGTGCAGCTTCTTGCGCCCGTCGTCGTTGTTCACGTCCGCCTCCGCCTTCCCCCCGGACGCCATCCGGCCCGCGAAGAACGAATACGGGTCCGTCACGAAGCGCAGCTCCTGTCCGTGCGGCGCCAGCAGCTTGTCGGACCACTCCGCCTGCCAGATGAGCAGGTGGCTGCCCGAGCCCGTCTGCATGAACTGGAGGTCGCCGCTGCCCGCCCGGCGCACCACGTTGCGCTTGTGCTGCGTCACCACCGCGTACGCCACGGTCTCGCCGCTGCCCGGGTTGCCCACCACATTCTTCACTTGCAGCTCGACGCGTTCCCAGTCGTGCAGCTGCCAGTTGCCCGCCGCGTTCTTATCCAGCGCGTGATACAGGTGATACACGAGGGTGAGGTTCTTCCCCCCGTCCATGTACTCAATCAGCGACGTGTACAGCGTCGGCCGGATGCGCCACCTGTCGAACGCGCTGGGTCCCGTGCGCGACGCGTCCACGTACTGGTTGATCTGCTTCCAGTGCAGCTTGTTGTTGGAGAAGTCCCCGTCCTGGTCGAAGTCGAAGTTCGTCAGCCAGTCGTAGCCGTGCTTGTTGTCGTTCGCGTTCGCGCGCTTGA
This sequence comes from Corallococcus sp. CA054B, assembly GCF_003611625.1. NCBI lineage: Bacteria > Pseudomonadati > Myxococcota > Myxococcia > Myxococcales > Myxococcaceae > Corallococcus > Corallococcus sp. CA054B. Next base: position 6,803 of record NZ_RAVY01000117.1, on the reverse strand, counting down.
AGATGACCGGCGCGTAGTAGCGCAGGAACGCCTGCCGCTGCGCGTTCGTCAGCGACCAGGCCTGCGCCTCCGCTTCAGCCGGAAGACACAGGCCCACCAGGGTGAACACCGCCACGGCGAGGGGAGCGATTCTCGTTCGGAGGGGGAGCATGGCCGCTGACGAAACCACGGCCCGCACCCACAAGAAAGTCTCGAATTCAGGCTTCAGCCAGGATTACGCACTATTGAAATCAGCCAGAGCAGGCCCTCACGGAGCCCGTACGCGCGCCCCCTGCGCGTGAATGCGCGGCGCGAGGAGCGACCGGGCAGGCGTCTTGTTTCAGAGGGGGCTACGGACTCGGCTGCCGCCACTCGGGCTTTCGGCGTGCGTAGATCACGAAGGGCACGGCGCCCAGGGCGAAGACCAGTCCTCCCAGTCGCGCCACATAGGCGATGGGTTGTTCCACCTTGAGTTGCTTGGGCGGCACGAAGCCCACGATGAAGGCCAGGGTGCAAGACACGATTCCCACCCAGCCGAGCAGGGGCAGCGCGGGCGCCCGGTAGCCTCGTGGGATTTCAGGGCGCGTGCGACGCAGCTTCAACGCCGACACGAACAGCAACCCATACATGGGGATGTAGAGCTGCGTCGTCATGGCGTCGAGCGCCAATAGACCTGATTGACGTCCTTCGCGACGAAGAACGCCAGGGCGAGCAGCGTCACCAGCACTGTTTGCGTCGCCAGGAGCGCCGTGGGAGTGCCATGGCGGTTGGTGCGCTGGAAGAGCGGCGGCAGCAAGCCCTTGCGCCCCACCAGCAAGAGGCTGTGGTTGGGGCCCAGCATCCAGGTGAGCACCGTGCCCAGCGTGGCGAGCAGGAACAGCAGCGCGAAGACCGAGGCCACCCGCTTCAAGCCGTACACGTCCAGGTATGTCTCGAAGGCCTGGATGAGTCCCGCGCTCAAGTCCAGTTGCTTGCTCTGGACGGCCACGGCGACGCCCAGCGTGGAGAACACGAAGATGAGCGTGGCGAGCAGCGCCATCAGCACCATGGCCTTCGGATAGCCACGGCGCGCGTCCTTCATCTCCCGGACATGCACCGCGCTCACCTCCACGCCACTGTATGCGAGGAAGTTGCCCACCACGAGCACCAGCCCGCCGATGCCGGACCACGGCGGCAGGAAGTGGCTCGCCTCCAGCGGCGTGGCCGATGCGTGGCCGCCGAGGAGGTACGCCACCGCCAGCACCGTCAATAGCACCGTGGGTATCACGATGCCGAGCACCACGCTCCACACGGAGAAGCGCGAGGCGTGGCCCACGCCGTGCAGGGCCACCGCCGCGCACAGGCCGAAGCCCGCCAGCACGAAGATGCCATTGAAGGGGCCGTTGCGCGCGAGAGTCGGCGACACGAAGTACGCGAGGTTGCCTGCGGCGAAGGACAACAGCAGGGGATAGAAGATGATGTTCTGCGCCCACTGCTGCCACACGGCGCAGAACGCCCACTTCTCACCCAGTGCTTCGTGCACCCACGTGAAGACGCCTCCGGACCAGGTGCTGCCCAACTCGGCGGCGATGAAGGCCGCGGGCAGCAGGAAGACCAGCGCGGGAAGGATGTACAGCACCACCGAACCCAACCCGTACTCGGACATCGCCGCGACGTTGGTCAGGTTGATAACGGCCGAGGCCGACAACAGCCCCATCGCGGGCCAGTCCATTCCCCGGCCAGGAGCGCTCGCTGGATGCGCAGGAGACGGCATGGGCATGTCGGGCCACCTTTCACCCGGGAGTTTTCAATGACGCCGCCGTGCGGCAATGGCGCGACCTCGCCAGCCGTACGCAAGTCAAAGCTCGTCCCATCGCCATGAGATGCGCAGAGCGGTCCCTCGCACTCCCAGCCGTCCCAAGTGTTGGCTGTCACTCCTCTCTCCGCGCCACCGACGGCGCTCGAATTGAAGCAGGAGGAAGCGGCGCGGGAGCTGGGGCTATCCCTGGGAGGCCCGAGCGCCATTGGCTCCCTGGCCAGGGGGCCCTTCGTCAGGAACGGTGGTGGCCATGACAAGAGCGGGTGCGCGCTGACGGTTCAAGCGGTGGGTTCACGCCCAGCCACGCGCGGCGAGGCGGGCAATCCGATGACCGCCCCTCCCGTGTCAACGCGATGCGCTGGGCATCACCGGCACCTTCGGCACGCGGCCGTAGAGCAGCTGGTAGGTGTTGTAGGAGCGCAGCACGCGCTTGATGTAGCCGCGCGTCTCCGCGATGGGGATCTCCTCCACCCACGCATCCAGCGCCAGATCCGGCTTGGCCGAGCGCCAGCGGTTCACCGCGCCGGAGCCCGCGTTGTAGCTGCCCACCGCGTAGGGTGTGTGGCCCTTGAACTGCTTGATGAGGCCGCCCAGGTAGTGCGCGCCGAAGCGGATGTTCAGCTCCGGCTGGAGCAGCGAGTCCACGGTGAACTTCTTGATGTTGAGCTCGCGCGCCACGCCCTTCGCCGTGGAGGGCATCAGCTGCGTGAGCCCCATCGCGCCGGCCCAGGACAGGGCCTTGGGATCCAGCGCGCTCTCCTCGCGCATCAGCGCCTGGAGCAGGTCCGGCTCCACGCCCGCGGGCGCGGTGTGCTTCTCAATCAGGTCGCGGAACGCGTTGGGATAGGCCACCTCCCACACGGGCCGCGTCTGAGGGGTGATGCGCCCGCTCAGGTCCTTGCGCAGCGCGAGCCGCGCGATGGCGTGCGCCGACCGCGCGTCGCCGGACTGCGACAGCACCATCACCAACAGCCGCATGGACTCCGGCGGCTGGTTGGCGCGGTTCACCAGCATCAGCTCCGACGGCACGGAGTCCGCGAAGCCCAGCCGCAACAGCTCCACGCCCGCGCGGAAGTGGGGGTCGTCCCCCATGGGGCCCGCGAACATCGGCCAGGGGCTGGCGGCCTCCGGCACGTCGAAGATGGACGCGGACACGGCCTCCAGCCGCTTCGGGTCCAGTTCGCCCAGCTTCGAGCGCGCCATCAGGCCGTAGTACGTGGCCGGGTGCTCCACCGCGAGCTTCTCCATCAGCTCCGCGGCGCCCTGGATGTTGCCGCGCTCCTCCAGCGTGCGCGCCCGCCAGTAGCGCGCGCGCTCCACGTCGTAGGACTCGTCCGCGTTGGCGAACTGCTCCTCGATGCGGTCCAGGAAGGAGAAGCCCCCGTCCTCCACCTTCGACGTGCGCGCCACCCAGAAGGCCTTGAACAGCGCCTCGCCCAGGAAGTCGCCCTTGGGGTAGAGCCGCGCGACCTCGTCCAGGCGCGCCATGGCCTCCTTGGGGCGGTTCGTCTTCACGTACAGGTCGGCCGCGTAGAAGAGCGCGTCGTCCGCGAACGAGTGGTCCGGGAACTCCTTCGCCAGCCGCTCGTAGGTGTCCGGGCCGCGCTGCTGATCCACGATGGAGCGCGACGAGCCCAGCACGTACATGGCGCGGGGCAAGAGGTCGCGGTCCTTGCACTGCTCCACCACCGGCGTGAGGACCTGGATGGCGGCGGTGTGCTGGCGCTCCTTGCGCTGCCCCTTGCCGAACGCGAAGTGCGCGCGGCACGCGAGCGCGTCCGGCAGCTTCAGCGTCTTGAGCATCGGCTCCAGGATGGCCATGCCCTGCTTGTTGCGGTGCGCTTCGATGAGCGCCTCCGCGCGGCCCACCTTGGCGTCCACGGGCGGCGTCTGCCCCTTGAGGCGCTTCTCCACCTGCTTGACGATGGGCGACAGCGGCTGGGCGGCCCACAGCTTCCACAGCGCGGCCTTCTCCGCCGCCTTGTCCTTCTTCTCCACCGCCAGGTCCGCCGTGGCGATGAGCGCCTCCGCGCCCACGTTGCGGCCCCAGCCCGTCATCATGCGCTGGGTGAGCGGCGTCAGCGCCTCCATGGCGCCGTCGTAGTCCTTCTTCTTGCGCAGCACGCGCGCCAGGCCCAGGCGCGCGTCCACGTACATGCGCGAGCCTTCCGGCACCTGCTTGAAGCTGGCCGCCGCGTCCTCCAGCCGGCCCTGGGACTCCAGCGCCACGCCCGCGTGCGTGAGGCAGCGGTCCTTCAGCGCCGGGTAGTCGTTGGCGAGCGCCGCCATCTCCGCCGCAGCCGCCTTGTCGTCCCCGGCCCGCACCGCGGACAGCGCGCGCAGGTAGCGCACCGGCGGGCTGTCCCCTTCGGCCTCCAGCAGCGCGCGCGCCTTGGTGTACTGGCCCTTGTCGAACGCGTCCTTCGCGTCCTTCTTCTTGCCGTCCGCGAAGTACGGCGTCAGGTCCTCCAGCCCGTAGCGGCGCCCGCGGTGCACCACCGGCGTGGGCGGCACGAGCCCCGGGAAGGCCGGGTTGAACACCTGCACGTAGCCCACCGGCAACGGCGCCTTGTCCGCGTCCGGCGGCGGCGTCAGCTGCGCCTCCGACGGCGCGTTGTCCGTGCGCGTCGTGGGGGCCTGATCCGTGTCGTCGGAGGGAGCCGGAGCCGTGGCGGCCGGCGTCACCGGAGCCACGGCGGGGGCGGGAGCCTGCGCGGACAGCAGCGCCGCGGAGGCGAGGAGGGCGAGATGCTGGAGGGACACTTTCATTCGCGGGGGCCTCGGGGACCCTGGGAGATGCGCTCGGGCACGCCCGAGGACAACTGGGGGTGGTTGGAAAATTTCCACCCCCTGACAGAGGTTAGACTGTCCGCCTGCACATGGATATCCGCACACAAAGCGCACTGCTCGCTTCCATCATCGGTCTGGCGCTGGGCGTGTCCATGTTGTTGCGCCCCGGACGGCCCCGGGTCCTCACGCTCTACTCCGTCTTCACCCTGACGGTCGCCGGGTATTACCTCAGCCTCTTCTTCCACAGCATCTTCCCCTCCCACGACTACCCCTGGGTGTCGCGCATCGCCCTCGGGGCGACGGTGCTCGTCGTCTCCCTGGTGCCCGGGGCAGCGGTCGCCTTCTTCCTCGAGTTCCTGGGGGTCAGCAAGGGAGCCCATCAGGTCGGCCGGCGGCTCGCCCTCCTGTCCGGCGTGCTGGGTCTGACCGTCGCCGTTACACCCTTGGCGGACAAACCTTGGGCCCGTCTGGCGCTGGGCGCCTGGGTGCTGGTCACGTTGTTCACTTCCGTGTCCTTGCTGGTGCACCGGGTGCGCACGACGGAGTCGCGCATCGAGCAGTTCCGGCTGGCGTACCTGGCCATTGGCGCGGGCGCGGCGGTGCTGTTCAACGGGTTGGACTTCCTGTCGCGCAACGACATCCCGTTCCCCACGCTGGGTCCGGTCTTCGCGACGCTCTACCTGTTCTTCCTCGCGCAGACGCTGCTGCGGCTGCGGCTGATGGACCTGCACGAGCTCCTGGGGAAGATCGCCTCGCAGACGGTGCTGGCCATCATCCTGGCGTCGGTGTTCACGGTGTTGACGGCGTGGGTGGACGAGAACACGTCGCTCTTCGTCTTCAACACGGTGGTGGCCGCGTTCGTCATCCTCATCCTGTTGGATCCGCTGCGCACCAAGGTGGAGGAGATGGTGGTGCGCATCTTCTTCCGCGAGCGCTTCGCGCTGCTGGGCACGCTGAGCACCCTGCGCGTGCGCATGGCGTCCGTCATCGAAATCTCCGAACTGGCGAACGTGGTGCTGGACGCGCTGCACGAGACGGGACGCGTGACGCACGCGTCGGTGTACCTGATGGCGGAGGACCGGCCGGGCTACCGGCTCCTGGACTCGCGAGGCCCGCTGCCGGTGGCGCTCCTGGACACTGCGGCCGCGCGCGGCGTGCTCTTCGCGGTGGCCAGCGGGCAGAAGGCGGTGCTGTTGGAGAACATCGAGCGGCGCATCTCCGTGATGCGGGTGCAGGCGGTGGAGGGCAAGCGCTTCCGCGACGAATTGAAGCGGCTCAACGACACGCGCGCCGCGCTGCTCCAGATGAAGGCCGGCATCAGCGTGCCGCTGATGGGCAACGACCGTGTCATCGGCTTCCTGAACCTGTGGGACGAACGGGTGCCGGAGGCGTACGCGTCGGATGAAATCGCGCTCATCCTGGAGGTCTCCGAGCGGATGGCGACGGTGCTGGAGAACTCCAAGCTGTACGAGAAGATCCGCGAGCGGGACCGTCTGGCGGCGCTGGGTGAGATGGCGGCGGGCCTGGCGCACGAAATCCGCAACCCGCTGGGCGCCATCAAGGGCGCGGCGCAGTGCCTGGACCCGCGGAAGCTGCCGGGCGAGGACGGCGAGTTCCTGGACGTCATCGTCGAGGAGGTGAACCGGCTCAACGGCGTGGTGACGGCGTTCCTGGATTACTCGCGCCCGCTGAAGCAGAACTTCGGGCCCACCGACCTCAACGAGGTGGTGACGCGCACGATGCGGCTCATCCAGAACGACATGCCGCCCACGGCGGAGCTGGCGGTGGAGCTGGACCTGCGCCTGCCGCGCGCGGAGGGCGACGCGGAGCAGCTCAAGCAGGTGCTGATCAACCTGGTGCAGAACGCGGTGCAGGCGCTGGGGCCGCAGCCGGGCCGCATCACGGTGCGCACGGAGAAGCCGGAGCGCTTCGGCGACCTGCGCAGCGCGGGCAGCGAGTTCGTGGAGGTGCGCGTCTCCGACACCGGGCCGGGCATTCCGGCGGATCAACAGCCGCACATCTTCGTGCCCTTCTTCACGACGAAGCAGAAGGGCACGGGCCTGGGGCTCGCCATCTGCCAGCGCATCGTGAAGAACCACGGCGGCAGCATCAGCGTGCAGAGCAAGGTGGGCGAAGGCACCGCGTTCATCATCCGCCTGCCGGCCCTGCCCTCCGAGCAGGTGGAAGGCGCGCTGCCGGATGGCACGCCCGCGCCGCCCACGCGCCCCTCCCAGCC
>NZ_RAVY01000116.1:0-31892 GCF_003611625.1 Corallococcus sp. CA054B | reverse complement strand
CCCCGGCCGCGCGCCGTCCCCTGCCCCCCTGCGTCCGGAGGCGCGTGACGCGGACGACGAGGCCGCGCTCACCTACGCGCGCGGCGTGCTGGAGGCGGAGGCCCGCGCGATATTGGGCGTCACGGACCGGCTGGGGGACGCGTTCCTGCGCGCGTTGAAGCTCGTGCGCGACTGCCCGGGCCAGGTGGTGGTGACAGGCATGGGGAAGGCGGGCCACATCGGCCAGAAGCTGTCCTCCACGCTGGCGTCCACCGGCATCCGCTCCGTGTTCCTCCACCCCGCGGAGGCCGTGCACGGAGACCTGGGCCGCGTGGGCCCGGGCGACGTCATCCTCGCGCTGTCCAACAGCGGCAGCACGGAGGAGCTCTTGCGCCTGCTGCCCCTCTTCAAGCGCATGGGCACGCCGGTGGTGGCGCTCACCGGGGACGCGGACAGCCCGCTCGCGAAGGGCGCGGAGGTGGTGCTGGACATCGGCCGCATCGAAGAGGCCTGCCCCATGGGCCTGGTGCCCACCGCGTCCACCGCCGCGCTGCACGCCGTGGGCGACGCGCTGGCGATGACGCTCCTGCGAAGCCGCCCCTTCGGGCGGGACGACTACGCGCTCTTGCACCCGGGCGGGAAGCTGGGGCGCTCCGTGCTGCGCGTCTTCGAATTGATGCGCACGGGCCCCGCGAACCCGCTGGTGCTGGACACCGCGCGGCTGTCCCTGGCGGTGGTGGTGATGACCAACACGCCGGGCCGGCCGGGCGCCGCGTGCGTGGTGGACCGCGACGGGAAGCTGGAGGGCATCTTCACGGACGGCGACCTGCGCCGGCTGGTGGAGAAGGGCCACACCGACTTCGAGGTGCCGGTGCGCGAGGTGATGGGCAAGCGCCCGCGCTGCATCACCCCGGACATGCTGGTGCTCACCGCCGCCGCGCAGATGCGCGAGCTGAGGGTGGACCAGCTGCCCGTGGTGGACGTCGAGGGCCGGGCGGTGGGCCTGCTCGACGTCCAGGACCTGCTGGCGGCGAAGTTCGTCTAGTTACTGCGACAGCTTCGCCTGGAGCGCGGCCTTGTTGGGGTAGTTGGGCACGTCCTGGGACAGCTTCTCCCAGAGGGCCTTGGCGCCCTTCGCGTCGCCCTTGGCGAGCAGCGTGTCGCCCAGCTTCTCCACCGCGGCCGCGTCGGACTCCAGCGCCACGCTCCACACGCGCGCGCCCATGGGACGGCCCAGGCCCACCAGCGCCCAGGCCATGCCCGCCTTGGCGCGGCCGTTCTCCGGCTGGAAGGGCACCACGCGGGTGTAGTTGGCCAGGGCCTCCTGGTAGCGGCCGCGCGCCAGGTGCTCCTCGCCCTCCTCCACCAGCTTGGTGAGGCCCGCCTCCAGCTCAGGCGTGCGCTCGGTGTTCTTCACCGCGTCCACCATCTCCGGCGTCAGCGGGCGCGGCGCGTCCGACGGCATCGCGGCGGCCTGCGCGGTGTTCTGGGACAGGCGCACCTTGCGGTCCGCGGCGCGCGTGGCGAGCCACTTCTTGCGGCCGCCCGCCTTCGAAATCTCCGCGATGCGCACGCTCAGCTCGCGGGCCATGGGCGCGCGCTGGGACTGCGGGTACGCCGTCACCAGCGCGTCGAAGCCCTGGCGCGCGGCCCCGAGCGCCTGGAGGTCCTCGCCCTGCGTCTCGAAGAGCAGCGCGGAGTGGGCGTAGAGCGCCTCTTCGTGGCGGGGCTCCACCTCCAGCACGCGCGCGTACGCCTTCAGCGCGTTGGCGGTGTCACCGCCCAGGTACAGCGCGTTGCCGCGCAACGTGTCCACGTCCAGCGCGGGCACCAGCGCGGCCAGCGCGCACGCGGCGGCGCCGGCGGCGTCCCCGGACTTCGCGCGGGCCTGCGCCACGGCCTCCATGGAGTCCAGCGCCTGGCCCGGCGTGAAGCCGCAGTTGGCGGCCTGCGGGGTGGGGATGGCGGCCTTGCCCAGCTTCTTGCGGGACGCGAGGAACAGCGAGCGCACGCCGTCCGCCTTGGCCTGCGCCTGGCCCAGGTAGGCCAGCGCCTCCGTGTTGCGGCCGTTCATGTAGTAGAGCCGGCCCAGCGACGAGGCGATCTCGAAGGTCTTCTCCCGCTCGCGCAGGCCCTCGGACGAGTCGAGCTGCTTCATCAGCTCCTCGGCGGAGGGCGGCAGCTTGTTCGCGTCCACCGTGGGGTGGCCCGACGGCAGCGGCGTGCCCGGCGCCACGGGGGAGCCCGCGGGCATCGTGGGGTGGCCGGGAGGCAACGCGCCGTTGGCGGCATTGGCGCCCGAGCCCATGGCGGGGGAGGCCTGGGTGCCGGGCGGAATCGTGGGGTGACCAGGAGGCAGGGAGGAGGGCTCGGCCGCGAGCAGCGCGGTCGTGGCCAGGACGAGGGACAGGCTCATAGTTCGTGGACGGGGAAACGGGCGCCCATGTCGGGCCAGTAGAGGGCCTCGCGCTTGCGGACGTCCTGGGGGGCGAGCTTCGCGAGCAGCTCCTGCACCGTCACGCCCAGCACCGGGTGGCGGGCGTCAGGGGCCAGCTCCGCCAGGGGCTCCAGCGCGAAGCGGCGCTTGTGCAGTTCGAGGTGGGGCACCTGGAGGTTCGCGTCCGCGACGACGCAGTGGTCCTCCTCGTCCCACAGGAGGATGTCCAGGTCGATGGTGCGCGGGCCCCAGCGCTGCATCCGGCGGCGGCCCAGGTCCTGTTCAATCCGCTGGAGGATGCACAGCAGGCGCTGCGGCGTCAGGTCGCACTCCAGCGCCACCACGGCGTTGAGGAAGCGCGGCTGCGCGGGCCCCACCGGGGCCGTGTCATAGAGGGAGGAACAGCCCAGCACCGACACCGCGTCGATGCATGAAATCGCGGCGAGGGCGGCCACGAGGTGGGACTCGCGGTCTCCCTCGTTGGAACCCAGTCCTACATAGACGGTCGCACTCAAGGCTCCATCTCAACCGGGTTCACCAGGGTTCCGATTCCCTCCAGCTCCACCTCCACCGTGTCCCCGGCCTTGAGCGCCCCCACGCCGGACGGAGTGCCCGTGCTCACCAGGTCGCCGGGCAGCAGCGTCATGATGTGGGAGATGAAGGAGACCAGGCGGGCAGCGCTGAACACCATGTCGGACGTGCGGCCATCCTGGCGCACCTGTCCGTTCACCCGGCACACCACCCGCAGGTCCGCGGGGGACAGGCCCGTCACGGCCCAGGGGCCCGCGCAGGCGAAGGTGTCGTAGCCCTTGGCGCGGGTGTGCTGGATCTCCTTGCGCTGGATGTCGCGCGCGGTGACGTCGTTGAAGCAGGTGAGGCCCCAGATGGCGCGCGCGGCGGTGGCCTCGTCGGCGTTCTTCAGGCGCTCACTGATGACGAGCGCCAGCTCCGCTTCGTAGTGGACCTCCTGGCTCGCCTTGGGAATGCGGATGGGCGAGCCCGGGCCGTTGAGCGCGGTGGAGGGCTTGGTGAAGATGAGCGGCTCCGTGGGGATGGGCTTGCCCATCTCCTCCGCGTGCTTGCGGTAGTTCTGGCCAATGCAAACGACCTTGGACGCGTCCGAAGGCGTGAGCAGCGTGAGCCCCTGGAGCGAGCGGCGCAGGCCGGTCTCCTTGCCGCCGGCCCACGGCGCGGCGGTGAGCACCACCACCTCGTTGCCGTCGACGCGGCCGTAGCTGGCGCGGCCCTCGACCTGGAAGCGGCAATAACGGGCGGTCATGTCTTCCCCTGGAGGCCGAGCACGTCGGCCATGTCATAGAGTCCCGGCGCGCGGCCCGCCACCCAGCGCGCGGCCCTCAGCGCCCCTTGCGCGAACTGATCACGGTTCGTCGCGCGGTGGGTGAGCTCGATGCGCTCGCCCTCGCCGAAAAAGTAGACCGTGTGCTCGCCCACGACGTCCCCGCCGCGCAGCGCCTGCACGCCAATCTCACCCGTCGGGCGGGCGCCCGTCTGCCCCTCGCGCGCGAAGGTGAGGTCGTCCTTCGAGCGGCCCAGCGCGTCCACCAGCACCTCCGCCAGCTTGAGCGCGGTGCCGCTGGGCGCGTCCTTCTTCATGCGGTGGTGCGCCTCCAGCACCTCCACGTCGAACGACGGGCCCAGCACGCGCGCCAGCTCCGCGGCCATGCGGATGACCAGGTTCACGCCCACGGACATGTTGGGCGCCGCGACGATGGGAATCCTCTTCGCGTGCGCCTCCAGCTGCGCGCGCCCCTCCGGCGCGAAGCCCGTGGTGCCCACCACCAGCGCCACGCCGCGCTCGGCGCAGACCTTCGCGTGGTGCAGCGTGGCCTCCGGGCCGGTGAAGTCCACGACGACGTCCGCCTTCGCGCCGTCCAGCGCGCGGCCCAGGTCGTCGTGCGCGAGCACGTCCAGCGGAGAACCCAGCCGGGCCACGAGCCCCGCGTCCTGACCGGAGAGGGGGCTGCCCGGGCGCACCGTGGCGCCCACCACCGGAAGGTCGCTGGCGGCCTTCGCCAGGCGCACCAGCGTGCTGCCCATGCGGCCGGAGATGCCGGTGATGACGGTGCGGGTCATGGCGCGTGTTTCCTTCTCAGGCCTTCAGCAGGCCCAGCCCGGACAGCTCGGCCTTCAGCTTCGCGGCGTTCGCCTCGCCCATGGGCACGAGCGGCAGCCGGACTTCCGGGCCGAACATGCCCATCAGGTGCAGCGCCCACTTCACCGGGATGGGGTTGGACTCCACGAAGAGCAGCCGGTGCAGCGCGTTCATCCGCACCTGGAGGCCGCGCGCCTTCGCGATGTCGTTGCTCCGCGCCGCCGCCACCAGGTCCGCCATCATGCGGGGCGCGACGTTGGAGGACACGGAGATGACGCCCTTGCCGCCGCACGCGATGAAGGGCAGCACCGTGAAGTCGTCTCCGGACAACAGCGTCATCCGGTCGCCGCACTTCTCCACCAGGTCCACCGCGCGGATGAGGTTGCCCGTGGCCTCCTTCAGCGCCACGACCTCCGGGATGTCACACAGCTGGAGCACCGTCTCCGGCAGGAGGTCCACGCCCGTGCGGCCCGGCACGTTGTAGGCGATGAGCGGGAAGCCCGGGTGCGCCTTCGCGATGGCGCGGAAGTGCTCCACCAGGCCCGCCTGCGTGGGCTTGTTGTAGTAGGGCGTGACGATGAGCGCGCCGTTGGCGCCCACCTCGCGAGCGCGGCGCACGGACTCAATCGTCTCGCGCGTGCTGTTGCTGCCCGCGCCCGCCACCACCGGCACGCGGCCCTTCACCTCGTCCACGACGACGGCGATGGCGCGCGCGCGCTCGTCGGCGTCCATGGTCACGGCTTCGCCGGTGGTGCCCATGGGCAGCAGCACGTTCGTGCCGCCGTCCAGCTGGAAGCGCACCAGGGCCCGGAAGGCCCCCTCGTCCAGCGCGCCGTCGTGGAACGGAGTCGCCAGCGCCGTCATGGAGCCTTCGAAGGTCTTCATGCCGGCGCTTATACGTTCAGGCCCGCTCGCCGCGCCAGAGGTCCTCGACGCGCTCGCGCTCCCGCACGACACGCCAGGCCGCTCCGTCCACCAGCACCTCCGCCGGCCGGGGCCGCGAGTTGTAGGTGGAAGCCATGCTCATCCCGTAAGCCCCGGCGCTCATGAAGGCGTACAGGTCGTCCTGGCGGGGCAGCACCAGGGGGCGCGCCCGCGCGAGCACGTCCGTGGACTCACACACCGGCCCCACGACGTCCACCTCCACGTCCCGGCCGCGGCGCTTCACCACCGGCTGCAGGTCGTGGTGCGCTTCGTAGAGGGCCGGGCGCAGCAGGTCGTTCATGCCCGCGTCCACCACGACGAAGGTCCGCGCCTGGGTGGGCTTCCTGTACAGCACGCGCGTGAGCAGCACGCCCGCGTTGCCCACGAGCGCCCGCCCGGGCTCCAACAGCAGCGTGGCCCCGGTGCCTTCCGTCGCGTTGAGCACCGTGCGCGCGTACTCCTGGGGGCTGGGCGGCGTTTCGTCCGAATAGGTGATGCCCAGCCCGCCGCCCACGTCCAGGTACTCCAGCGCGTGGCCCCGGGCGTTGAGCGTGACGTAGAGGTCCGCCACCTTGGTGAGGGCGGCCTTCATGGGGGCGGTGCGCGTGAGCTGCGAGCCGATGTGGCAGTCCAGCCCCAGCGCCTGGAGCCCCTTCATCTTCTTCGCCTTCGCGTAGAGGGCGACCGCCTCCTCGAAGGGCACGCCGAACTTGGACGTCTTCAGGCCGGTGGAGATGTAGCGGTGCGTGCGCGCGTCCACGTCCGGGTTCACGCGCAGGGCGAACGGCGCGCGCTTGCCCAGCTTGCGCCCCACGGCATCCAGCGCCTCCAGTTCCTCCGCGCTCTCCACGTTGAAGAGCAGGAGGCCCTGGGACAGCGCCTGGGCCATCTCGTCCGGCGTCTTGCCCACGCCCGCGAACACGGTCCTGCCCGGTTCGCCGCCGGCCTGCTTCACGCGCGCCAGCTCGCCGCCGGACACGATGTCGAAGCCGCTGCCCAGCCGGGCGAAGAGGCCCAGGATGGCCAGGTTGGAGTTGGCCTTCACCGAATAGCAGATGAGGTGCTTCTGCCCCTGGAACGCCTCCGTCACCGCCTGGAAGCGCTCCGTGAGCGCGGCGGTGGAGTAGACGTACGTGGGGGTGCCCACCGCGTCCGCGATGGCGGGCAGCGGCACCTGTTCGGCGTGCAGCACGCCCTTCCGGTGGTGGAAGGCGCTCACTCGGGCAGCCCGGCGTCCGAGGTGGCCGGAGGCACCGTGGGGCCCGAGGGCTCCACGGGCCCGCGCGGCGACTGCTGCGCGGGCACCGTCTCCGCGGTGGGCGGGGGCAGCGGCGCCGGACGGGGCGCGCGGGGGTTGCCCTTGATGCCGCACGCCACCAGCGCGAGCGTCAGGCTGGTGGCGGCGCACAGCCGCGGGAGCGAGGAGCGCATGGGCTAGAACCGGATGGCCAGCATGCCGCGGATGGCGTGCGCGGTGCTGAGCTCCTGGCCCGGCAGACCCAGGTCCTTCAGGCCGTCCAGCGGGAAGAGGATGCCGTAGTCGATGCCCGCCACGAAGCCGTCCTCCGTGACGTAGCGCGCGCCGATGTCCGCCTCCAGGCCCAGGCTCCTGCTGATGGAGGACGGCGTGGACTCCGCGTAGAACGCCTGCGAGTAGATGACGCTGCCGTAGACGTCGAAGCCCTCCGCGATGGAGTACTTGAGGCCCGGCTTCACGTAGAACGCGTCCGTGACGCCATTGAGGATGGACCGCCACAGGATGAGGTCCACGCGGTAGTCGCGGTTGAAGCGGAAGTTGCGGATGGCGTTGTCGCTGCAGCCGCCGTTGTCGCAGCGGTACTGACGGCCCTCCACGTCGCCCGGCGCGGTGTTGCCGTCCGAGCCCGAGCCCTGGCGGCCCGGGTAGTTGCCGAAGCCCGGCGCCCTGTCACCGGAGGCGAAGCCCGCCTCGATGCCCAGGTGCAGCTTGTTCTCGATGACGTGGAACTCCGTCTGGAGCACGCCGCCGAACTGCGCCACGCGCAGCGACTGGGTGGTGGGCTCGTTGGCCGTGGTGGCGCGCCCGTCGATGGTGCCCAGCTGCGCGGCGAACTCCGCCTCGATGCGGAACTTCTTCTCCTGGTACTTGAACCACAGGTCCGGGATGTAGAGCGTGCCGCCGCGCGGGACGAACGCCGGCGTGGTGACGGTGACGGGGATGGAGGGGTTGGCGTCCTCGAAGGGGACGCCCGTCTCCGTCAGGGTGGAGTACCGCTGCGTGCGGTAGGTGAAGTACAGGCCGTAGTTGAGGACGCCCTGGTTGTTGTCCAGCTTGGCCTTCTGCTGCTGGTCGGTGTCGCGCCGCGCGATGGCCAGCACCAGGCTGTGCGCGTCGTCGGACTGGGTGAGGTCCACCGGCTCGCCCAGGGCGTTGGCCTTCTCCGTGGACAGCCCCTCCGAGTTGAAGTCCAGCATGGGCGTCACGTACCAGCCGGCGAACGGCTCCGTGACGAACTGGATGCGGTCCACCGTGTCGCCGTAGTCGCAGTCCAGGCAGTTGCCGTCGTTGCGCAGCATGCCCAGGCCCCAGTGGCTGCCCATGCGGCCGAAGCGCAGGATGCCCACCGGCGTCGTCACCTCACCGTACGCGCGCCGCACGATGACGGAGTCCTTCCATGCGTTGACGGCGGAGTTGGACGGGGACTGGTTCTCGGAGAAGAGCGTGAAGTTGTTGCGCCCATCCCCGCTGTAGGCGCTGTCCGGGTTGGAGCCCAGCAGGACGTTGTCCAGCGCGTCCACCTGCGCCTTGATGCGCACGTCCTCGGAGACGTTGAAGGACGGCTCCAGGCGGAAGCGCATGTTGGCGCCGGCCTGGGTCTGCTCGGAGGCGGAGCGCGGCGAGCGCGTCCACAGCTGGCGGCCCAGGGGCGTGCCGGAGGGCAGCGCGGGCTTGCCCAGGTCGAACTTGTAGAAGAGCACGGGGCGCACGCGCAGGTAGCCGTCCAGCGTGAACAGCTCCAGCTTGCGCTTCTCCTCCGTCCACTCCTCCTGCCAGTCGTTGTTGGCCACGGCCTGGGTGGCCGTCTGCGCGCGGATGTCCTCGCGCAGTTCCTGACGCGTGGCCTCCAGGCGCTGCTCCAGCTCCTCGCGGCTGACAGAGCCCTCGGAGGCGGGGGCGGGGGAAACGGCGGCCGGAGCCGCGGGAGCCGCGGCGGGAGCCGACTCCTGGGGTGCCGAGGGCGAGGTGCCACCATCGGGCACCGGCGTCTGCGCGGTGGCCGTGGACGAGGCGACGAGCAGCGCCGCCAGCAGGACGTGAGACATGGTCAACGGTCTCCGGGGCCGCGACATGACGCGGCCGGGTGTAAAGGGCGGGCGATTCAAGCCATGCCCCCCTGGGGTGTCAACGTCTACGGGATCGGGGTTTTGGGCCGGCAACGGCGGAAGCCGGCCCCTTCCCCGCCGCCGTCCCCTTCCGGGACGCGCGGACAGCAACCGTGGAGAGCGGCTGACATTTCGGACAGAAATGCGTGGTGCGCCCACCCTGGGTGAAGGACTCCACCGTCGTACCGCACTTCGAGCAGGGCCCCGCCGCCCGTCCGTAGACGCGGAAGCGGTTCACGGACCCTGGCTCCTCCAGATAGGTGATGTCCTCGCCCTCCTGCTCCTTGAAGGCGAAGTCGAAGGCGGCGTGGATGGCCCGGGCCAGGTGCTTCCAGTCGTCCGGCGTGAGGGTGCCGGGCTTGCGCGCCGGGTGGAGCCCCGCGCGGAAGAGCGCCTCCGCGGCGTGGATGTTGCCCAGGCCGGCGACGCGGCCCTGGTCCATCAGCGCCACCTTCAGGTCCTGCTTGGAGTCCCCCACCGCCTCCTGGAGCTGGGGGCCGGTGAGCCCTTCGGTCAGCGGGTCGCGTCCCAGGGCCTTCACCGCGGGCAATTCCCACAATTCCTTCGCGGGCACGGGCTCCATGCGGCCAAAGAGGCGTGGATCACTGAAGTGGACCACGTGGCCGTCCTCCAGGTGGAAGCGGGCGCGGCTGTGGGGGACGGGCTCGCCCTCCTTGCGGCGCACGAACTTGCCCGTCATGCCCAGGTGGGCCATCAGGCCGTGGCCGCCCTCCAGGGTGATAAGCAAGTACTTCCCCTTGCGCTCCAGGGCCGTCACCCGCCCGGTGAGCCGGGTGAAGTGGGGCAGCTCCGCGCCCCGGAAGACGCGGGTCGCATCCGCTTCCGCGCGCACGATGCGGTGGCCCTTGAACCAGCGCTCCAGGTTGCGCCGGGCGATCTCCACTTCCGGTAGTTCAGGCATCCAGGCGCCGGGGCATACCACCGGACTGTTTCCGGTGCATGTCCCCCGGTGGATGGCGCTCCGGGAAGGTGCTTGCCCGGGATGCGGAGGCGCGGCTACGACGGGCCCGGAAAGCTTCCACCCACTGAGCAAAGAAGGGACGACTCACCCATGCAACGGATGGTCACCGCACTGCTGACCCTCACCCTGGCCTCGGGCCTCTCCACGGGCTGCACCAAGCAGCGCGTGGGCGCGGAGAAGGCGATCGCCAGTGTCCTCATCTCCGACCAGCAGGAGAACGAGCTGGGCCTCCAGGTGAAGAAGGAGCTCGAGACGAAGGAGAACATCAAGTACGTGGAGGACCCGGAGGTGCTGGCGTACGTCCGGGGCATCTCCCAGCCCATCCTCGCGCAGGCCAACAAGGACCGCTCCGGGGTGAAGTGGAAGGTCAACGTCATCAACGACCCGAAGACGGTCAACGCCTTCGCCACGCCGGGCGGCTTCCTCTACGTGTACACGGGCCTCCTGCTCGCGGCGGACACGGAGGCGGAGCTGGCGGGCGTGATGGCGCACGAGGCGGGCCACGTGGTGGGCCGGCACTCCGCGCGCGCCATGGTGAACGCCTACGGCCTGCAGGCCATCACCCAGGTGGCGCTGGGCCAGAACCCCGGCACCGCAGCGCAGATCGCCGCGCAGCTGGCGGGCGGCGGGCTGCAGCTGGCGCACGGCCGCAGCGAGGAGACGGAAGCGGACGAGTACGGCGCGAGGTACGCCTCCGGCGCGGGCTTCGACCCCAACGGCCTCATCACCTTCTTCCAGAAGCTCCAGAAGGAGCAGGGCTCCACGCCGGGCGTGCTCAAGTGGCTGTCCACGCACCCCACCAACGAGGACCGCATCGCGCACCTGCGGAAGATCATCGCGCAGCAGGGGCTCAAGGGTGACCGCAACACCGCGGGCGGGCTGACGGCCATCCAGGCGAGGCTGCCCAAGCAGTAGTCAGTCGCCCCTTCCGGGTCCCCGGCGCTTCTTCAGTGCACGGACGGGTTGTCGCTCCCGTCCGGCATGAGGCCCGGGGGCTCCGGGTCCTTGCCCTCCGCCACGCGGCGCTTGCGCCTGAACAGCGCGAGCCGCGTCTTCCGGGCGCTGGCGGCGCTCTTGGCCGCGCCGGGCGTCTTGAGGGGCGGCTCCAGGGGCGCGGGCTGGCCGAAGTCCCGCGCGCCCTTGGCCTTCCCCTCCGCGGAGGCGTGTTCGAGGATGGCGTTGAGCTCCCCTCCGAGGATGAAGATGAGCCCGGAGATGTAGAGCCACAACATCAGCACGACCACGCCACCGATGGAGCCGTAGGTGACGTCGTACTTGCCGAAGTGCTCCACGTACTGGGTGAAGCCCCAGGTGCTGCCCAGCCACGCCAGCGTGCCAATCACGGAGCCCGGGGTGATGTACTTGAAGCGCTGCTTCACGTCCGGCAGCAGGTAGTAGCAGAGCGACAGCATCAGCATCACCAGCGCCGCGGTGAAGGGCCAGCGCAGCCAGGACCAGACGAGGTGGAACTCGTCGATGAGCGCCAGCTTGTCCGCCACCCACGCCCCCACGCGCCCGCCCAGGAGCAGGATGGCGAAGGACAGGGGGATCAGCAGGCCGCCCATCAGCGTCACCAGCAGCGCCAGGCCCTGCGTCTTCCAGTAGGGCCGGGACTCCGACACGTCGTAGGCCAGGTTGAGCGCCTTGCGCAGGGCATCCACGCCGCGCGACGCGGTCCACAGCGCCACGACGAGACCCACGGTGAGCAGCCGGGGGCGCGTCTCGCCGACGATGGCGGTCAGGTGCTGGCTCACCACGCCCAGCGCGTCGCCGGGCACCAGCGGGCGGATGCGGTCCATCATCGCGTCCACGGCGCCAGGCGCGAACGGCATGTACGCCACCAGCGTGACGAGGAAGAACAGGAAGGGGAACAGGGAGAAGATGAAGTAGTAGGACAGCTGCGCCGCCAGGTCGGTGACGGTGTCCTCTTCAATCTCCTTCCAGAAGCGCCGCGCGAACTCCCTCCACGTCAGGTACTTGAGCCGTGGCAGCCCCATGTGGTTCCCCCTCCGGGTCTGTGGGGAGCCAATGTGTGGACGGCCCGGCCATTCGGCAGCAGGCGGCCAGCCGAGCGCTCGCGGCCAGAGGCACCGGGGATGTGCCGGGTGTTGAACGCTAGACGAGTCCGGAGGGCAGGTAGCGGCCCAGCAGCGGACGCAGGCGGCTTTTCACTTCGGCGGGGATGCGGGTGCGGTCGGTGAAGATGGCCAGCGCCAGCGCGCTGGCACAGCGGCAGGTGGTGGGCGTGCTCGCGATGCGGGGCAGCGCGCGGCGCAGGAGCGCGGCGCCGTGAGCGGTGACGGCGTCCAGCCGCTGGGTGAACTGCGGCAGGAGCGCTTCGGGCTCCTGGCCTGCGGGCTGCGAGCGCCAGGAGTCGTGGTCGGTGGGCAGCGCGATGAGGGCGTAGTGCAGCTCCGCCTCGCGGGCGAGCCGCGCCTCCGGCATGGCGGTGAGCCCCACCAGGTCCCCGCCCCACGTGCGGTACAGCTGGCTCTCCGCCTGGGTGCTCAGGGAGGGGCCCTCGATGCAGACGTAGGTGGCGGAGGAGTGCACCTCCGTGTCGCTCGTCGTGTCGCTCTTGGGGGCCGCGTCGATGAGCGTCTGGCGCAGGGTGGCGCAGAAGGGCTGGGCCAGCTCCACGTGCACGGCGACGTCGTCGTAGAAGGTGCAGGGGCGGCGGTAGGTCCGGTCGATGACCTGATCCGGCAGGGCCAGGTGCAGCGGCTGGATGGCGTCACGCAGGCTGCCGACAGTGCCGGTGGCGATGACGTGGGTGACGCCGAGTGACTTCAGGGCGAAGAGGTTGGCGCGGTAGGGGGCGCGGGTGGCGTTGTGGACGTGACCCTGGCCGTGGCGGAAGACGAAGACGATGGGGACACCGTCCAGCTCCGTGACGATGAGTGGGGCGCTGTGGGGCCCGAAGGGCGTCTCCACGGAGAGGTGTTCGCCGCGCCCCTGGAGTCCCAGGGCCTGGTAGAGGGCCTGGCCCCCGATGATGCCCACCTTGACCGCCGCCATGCGTCTCCTCTCGCCCGGTCGCCGGGCGTAGGCCTGACGATATCGCGGGGGGCTCGCCCAGGAAGCGCGGAAGACTGGTAGCTTTCACATTTGCCATGCGTCTTCTTCCGCGCCTCGTCGTCCTCAGCGTCCTGTTTGGAACCCCTGCCCTGGCCGGTCCCGTCCCGCCCGGCTGCGAGGAGGACGCCACCACGTGCAAGGAGGACTGCACCATCGAGTACGGCGGCAACGGCTCCGCCCTCAAGAAGCTGACGCGCTGTTTCGACGGCTGCCTGGAGACGCGCGCCCAGTGCACCCGCCGGTTCAACGCGGTGAACAACCGGGCGCCGGACGCACCGGATGCCGCGCCCGAGCGCCGGATGAGCAAGACGGAAGCGGCCAAGCTGCGCGAAATCAAGGAGAAGGACCGCCGCCGCGAGGAGGACCCCTTCGGCGACGAGGAGAACAAGCAGCCGCTCGCGAGGCCGGTGCGC
Organism: Corallococcus sp. CA054B; assembly: GCF_003611625.1. NCBI lineage: Bacteria > Pseudomonadati > Myxococcota > Myxococcia > Myxococcales > Myxococcaceae > Corallococcus > Corallococcus sp. CA054B. The sequence goes on along the minus strand of NZ_RAVY01000116.1, from coordinate 18,603 downwards.
GACTCCTACGATGATCCGCCGGAGCCGCCCCCGGAGCGCACGGGCTACCGCGCGTCGGACGAGAAGCCCGCGAAGAACAACGGCCGGCAGCAGGCAGCCGTCCCAGCGAAGGCCCGGGAGCCGGCGCGCACGCCGCCCCCGCCCTCTCCCGCCGTGGCGCCCGAACCGGAGCCCCGGCGCGCGGAGCCCCCGGACATCGAGGCCTTCTCGGAGCCGCCGCCCCGCGCGGATCCGCCCCCGCGCAAGCCCGAGCCGAAGCCCGTGGTGGCCGAGCCCACGCAGCCGAGCCGCTCCGACGACGACGACCTGCCGGCCCCGCCGCCTCCGCCGGTGGCGAAGAAGGAGCCGCCGCCCCGCATCGCGGAGCCGCCGCGGCCCACCGTTCCGGCGGAGCCCGCCCGGAAGGACATCTCCGAGTGGGACCCCAACGGCGACTGACGCCGTCTGCCGCACGAGCACGCAGCCAGAAGCCCTCCGCGAGGCAGCCTGCCTTCGGGGGGCTTCTTTCTTCAGCCCGCGCGCTCGCGCTCCACGTCCAGGACGCGCTGCCAGAGCGCGAAGGGTGACACGCCCACGTAGCCGCTCTCCTGGCCGTCGTTGCACTCGATGACGATCCACCGGCCGGACACCTCCTGGGCCACGTCGACGACGAGGAACGGGAGCGCGACCCGGCGCGCCGCTTCACCCGCGAGCGCCAAGGCGTCCCGCTCTTCCTGGGGCGTCAGCGCGTACGGCGCCCCCTGCCACCAGTAGGGCCCGAAGCCCACCAGCTGCTGCCGCCACCAGAACGTGCGGAACTCGAACGAGCGCGGCAGCGCGTCCGCGCCCTGCGTGTCGTCCACGCGCCGCAGGGGCCGCAGCTCGCGGCACACCACCTGCTGCCAGTGCAGGATGTCGTCCTGCGCGTAGGTGTCCATGGCCTGACGGAAAGCCTCCGGCCCCTCGATGATGGAGAGGGACTTGCGATGGCGGCTGGTCTGCCGCGCGCCCTTGAGGAACACCGGCCAGCCCAGCTGCGCCTCCACCGTGCGCGCATCCGGGGGCGTGTCGAACCAGCGGCTCCGGGGCGTCAGGTCCTCCAGCAGCGGATACCAGTGCGGCAGCTCCGTCGCGAGCAGGTGCTGCTCCGGGGAATGCACCAGCCGCACGCCCTGCGCCTCCAGCTCGCGGTAGCGCTCCGCGTAGTCGGGCCACGCGCCCGCGCGCGCGATGACTTCGATGGGCTCGTCCGGCAGCACGTACGGCCGGCGGCACGCGAAGAACCGGTCGAAGGCGAAGTCATAGACGCCCTTCCCCGTCGCCGCGGAGAGCAGCCACAGGCGATCCTCGACCTTCAGGAGGTCCTCTCCGGGACGCAGCATGGACGGCAGCGTGCGTCCGCCGCCCTTCACGGGTCAACGCCTTCAGCCCGCGCGCACCACCACCGGCGCGGCCTTCACCGGCGCGCCCTGCGTCAGCCGCACGCCCACGAGCACCAGCGCGCCCCCCAGCGCCAGCTCCCAGTGCAGCAACTCATCCAGGAAGAGCCACGCGACCAGCGCCGTCACCGCCGGTTGCAGGTTGGAGAAGATGGCCACGCGCGACGCGGGCACCTTGGACAGCGCGTAGGACCAGAGCAGGTACGCCACCACCGACGTCATCAGCCCCACGTACACGATGGAGGCCTTCGCCGCGGCGCTGGAGGCCCACACCGACTCGGGCTCCAGCACGAACGGCGCGAGCGGCAGCTGCAACACCGTGGCGACCGTCATCGTCCAGGCCGTCGCGCGCAGCGGTCCATGCTCGGTGGCCAGGGACTTTCCTTCCGTCGTGTAGACCACCCACGCCACCACCGCCGCGAGGATGAGCAGGTCGCCCTCCAGCGTGCCCCGCGCGCTCGCGAGTCCCCGGCCCAACAGCAGCACCACCACGCCCACCAGCGCCGTGAGGATGCCCGCCGTCGTCCGCGTGGAAGCCCGCTCCCGGCCCAGCACCAGGCTGGCCACGTACACGCCCAGCGGCGTGAGCGCGTAGAACAGCGCCGCGTGCGCCGCCGTGGAGCGTGACAGGCCGGAGAAGAACAGCGTCTGGTTCACCGGCCCGCCCATCAGGCCCAGCAGCACGATGCGCGGCCACGCATGACGCGGCGGCAGCTTGCGCCCCGGTGTCAGCGCGAGCAGCGCCACGAACGCGACGCCGCAGACGAGGAAGCGCCACAGCACCACCGTGAACGGCGACAGCTCCGTCATCGCCCGCTTCGCGGCCAGGTACGTGCCCGCGCTGATCAGCACCTGCACCGTCAGCGCCGCGTACACCCGCCCGAGCGGCGGAGCCTCGGCGGACGGCGTCACGGCTCCAGTTGCAGAAGCGCCCATCGTGCGGCGCTGCGTACCAGCTCGCTGTCGTCGCCGCTGAGTTTTTCGAGCAGCGGCCGGGCGTGCGCCTGCCGTGCGACGCCCAGTGCATAGACAGCGTTGCGCCTCAAACCGTCGTACCGCGCGCGCGCCAGCGCCGTGCCTGGAATGAGTTCCTTGTATTGCTCGGGTGTCAGCGCCGCCAGCTCCAGCGTGCCCAGCGACGCCACCGCGCGGGGCATGAAGCGCTCGTCGTCCGCGAACACCGGCTTGCGGTTCAGCGGGCACACCTGCTGGCAGATGTCGCAGCCGAAGATGAGGTTGTCGAACTTGAGCCGGAACGCCTCCGGCACGTCACGGTCGCGGTTCTCGATGGTCTGGTACGACAGGCACGCGCGCGCATCCACCTGCCGGTTGCCCACCAGCGCGCCCGTGGGACACGCCATGAGACACCGCCGGCAGGAGCCGCACCGGTCCGCCACCGGTCCGTCCGGGTACGCGTCCACCTCCGCGTCCAGGATGAGCGTGGCCAGCAGCACCCACGAGCCGTGCGACTCCGTGATGAGACAACCGTTCTTGCCCACGTAGCCCAGGCCCCCGCGAGCGGCCCAGACCTTCTCCATCATGGGCCCGCTGTCCACGCCGCCATAGGTGCCCAGCCCCGGGTACCAGGCGTTGAGGGTCTTGCGGAACGCCTTCATCCGGTCGCGCAGCGTGGAGTGGTAGTCGCGGCCCCTCGCGTACCGCGCGATGGGTGAGCCCTGCGACGGCTCATCGTCCCGCCAGTAGTTGTTCGCGAAGGACAGCACCGTGCGCGCGCCCGGAAGGAGCACCGACACGTCGAGCCGCTCCTCCGCGCGCGACCCCATCCAGTCCATGTCCGCGTCGTAGCCGGCCTCCAGCCACGACATCAGCGACGACGGCGGAATGGGCTCCGCGCGCGCGAAGCCGATGAGGTCGAAGCCCACGTCCTGGGCGAGCTGCCTCAGCCGGGCAGTGGGCAGTTGCGTCGCGTACACGGCTTACTTCGTCGGCTTCTCGGGGATCCACTTCACGTCCGGCAGGCCGGCGCGGAAGTTCACCAGCCGGGCCACCACGAAGAGCAGGTCCGACAGGCGGTTCAGGTACATGGCCACGGCGGGCGGGGCCTTGTCCTCGCGAAGCAGCGTCACCACCCGGCGCTCGGCGCGGCGGCACACCGTGCGGGACAGGTGCAGCGCCGCGGCGGCTTGCGAGCCACCCGGGAGGATGAAGTGCGTCATCTTCGGCAGCTCCTCCTCGTAGCGGTCGATGTGGCGCTCCATCTCCTCCACCCACTCCGGGCGCAGCTCCGGGATGTGGGCCGCCGCCTTGGTGTGCGGCGGCGTGGCCAGCACCGCGCCCACCGTGAAGAGCTGGTCCTGGATGCGCTGGAGGAAGTGCTCCAGGTCCGCCGGCAGCGGGAACGTGCGGGCAAGGCCCAGCGTGGCGTTGAGCTCGTCCACCTCGCCGTAGGCGTCCACCAGCGCGTCGTCCTTCGCCACGCGGCCACCGCCGAAGAGGCCCGTCTCCCCGGCGTCGCCGGTCTTCGTGTAAATCTTCATGGCAGCCCTTTTTTAGCGATGCGACACATGCGCCGCTGTGCGGTGGTGACCCGCGATCATTATTTTGATCAGCCGTTCGACCCCGCCTAGGAAAAAGGGCCCAATGCAGCCATACCTGAGTCTGATGGAGCACGTCCTGAAGCACGGGACGAAGAAGGGCGACCGGACCGGCACGGGGACGCTGAGCCTCTTCGGCCACCAGCTCCGCTTCGACCTCACCCAGGGCTTCCCCCTGGTGACGACGAAGAAGCTCCACCTGAAGTCCATCATCCACGAGCTGCTGTGGATGCTCCGGGGCGACTCCAACGTGCGCTCGCTCCAGGAGGTGGGGGTCACCATCTGGGACGAGTGGGCCAACGCGGACGGCAGCCTGGGCCCCGTGTACGGCCACCAGTGGCGCTCCTGGAACACGCCGGACGGCGGCCACGTGGATCAGATGCAGCAGCTGGTGGACGGGCTGAAGAAGAACCCGGACTCGCGCCGGCACCTGGTGAGCGCGTGGAACGTGGCGGACGTGCCCTCCATGAAGCTGCCGCCCTGCCACGTGATGTTCCAGTTCTACGTGGCCGACGGGAAGCTCTCCTGCCAGCTCTACCAGCGCAGCGCGGACATCTTCCTGGGGCTGCCCTTCAACATCGCGTCGTACTCGCTGCTCACGATGATGGTGGCGCAGGCCACGGGACTCACCGCGCACGAGTTCATCCACACCGTCGGTGACGCGCACCTGTACCTGAACCACGTGGAGCAGGCGCAGGAGCAGCTGAAGCGCGAGCCACGCCCCCTGCCGCGCATGCGACTGAACCCGGACGTGAAGGACCTGTTCGCCTTCCGCTACGAGGACTTCACGCTGGAAGGCTACGACCCGCACCCCGCCATCAAGGCGCCCGTGGCCGTATGAGCCCGCGCATCTCCGCCATCGTCGCCATGGCGGCGAACCGCGCCATCGGCCAGGGCAACACCCTGCCCTGGCGCCTGCCGCCGGACCTGGCGCGCTTCAAGCGCCTCACCCTGGGCCACACCCTGGTCATGGGTCGCAAGACGTACGACTCCATCGGGAGGCCCCTGCCCGGCCGCACCACCGTGGTGCTCACCCGCCAGCGGGACTGGGCCGCCCCGGCTGGCGTCCACGTGGCCCACACGGTGGACGAGGCGCTGGAGAAGGCACAGGGCGACAGCGAGGTCTTCATCGCGGGCGGCGCGGACCTCTACGCGCAGACGCAGGCGCTGTGGCACCGGCTCTACCTCACCCGCATCGAGCGGGACTTCCCCGGCGACGCCTTCTTCCCGCCCGTGGACCTGACCGGATGGAGGTTGGTGGAGGAGGAACGGCACCCGGAGGGCGACCTGCCCTTCGGTTTCTTCACCTACGAGCTTCAGGGCTAGCCCTTATTCCTGGCGTTCTCTGGGCGACTTATCGTGCGGGTTCCTCTCACCGAAGGAGCGTGCATGCGTCGTCACCTGATTCGTGGGCTGGGGCTGTTCGCGGTGCTGGGCCTGGCGGCCTGTGGCGGGCCCATCGAGGAGGGCACGGCCGCGGAGCCAGGCTCCCAGGAGCAGGAGCTGCGGATCTGCCCGGACACCGGCGTCTGTCCCGCCGGCGAGTCCTGCTACTACGGCCCGGGCGGCCCCTGCTATCCGTGCCGGACGTTCCCGCAGTACTGCGAGCTGCCCTGAGTCATCCCCGGGAACACCCCGGGTGTTGACCCGAGAGCCCCCTCGTTTCCCGAGGGGGTCTCATCATTTGATCTTGATTCGCAGAATTGAACGCCCGTGGCGTGGTTGGTAGAAGACGGCCGTGAAACACGCCGCCTCCCTCACGTTGTGCCTGCTGCTCGCGCTGTCCTCTTCTGCCCGGGCTGAAGCACCGGCGACCGACGAGGGGCGCACCTGGCACCGGTTGGTGGGCATCCTCCAGTACCTCCAGGCGGACTATCCGGCGGCGGTGTCGTCCCAGTCGGAGTTCGAGCTGACGGAGCAGAAGAGCTTCGCGGCGGAGGCGCTGGCGGCGGCGAAGGAGCTGGGCCCGGCGGCGGCCACGTTCGTGCCCCGCGTGGAGGCCATCCAGGCGCGCGTCAATGAAGCGAAGGACCCGGAGGGCGTGAGCCGCGACTGCGGGGAGCTGGTGGAGAGCCTGGTGCTGGCGGGGGGCCTGGCGCGCAGCCCTCGCGTGGCGCCGGACCTGGAGCACGGCAAGAAGCTCTTCCAGGCCAACTGCACGGCGTGCCACGGCGCGGAGGGCAAGGCGGACGTGGCCATCGCGGCGAACATGGAGCCGCAGCCGGCGAACTTCCACGACCCGGAGCTGATGGAGGACGGCCTCACGCCGTACAAGGCGTTCAACACCACCAGCTTCGGCGTGCCCGGCACGGCGATGCCGGCCTTCCCCACGCTCACCGAGGACGACCGCTGGTCGCTGGCCTTCTTCCTCTTCACCCTGCGCCAGCCGCCGTGCCAGGGCGAGCCGCCCAGCGCGTCGCTGGAGCGGCTGGCCACGTCCACGGACGCGGAGCTGGCGAAGGCGTTCGGCGCGGAGAAGGTGGCGTGCCTGCGCCGGAACATGCCGGACGCGGACGAGGAGAAGGTGCTGCTCAACGCGCGCGCGGCGGTGGGCCACGCGATGCGCATGGGCGCGGAGGGCGACTACGTGGGCGCGAAGAACGCGCTCCTGGACGCGTACCTGAACGGCCTGGAGCCGGTGGAGCCCAAGCTGCGCGGGCGCGACCCGGCGCTCACCCAGAAGCTGGAGGAGGCCTTCATGCAGGCGCGGCTCGCCGCCGAGCGCAAGAGCCCGCACCTGCAGGACGAGGGGCGCGAGCTGCTGTCGCTCCTGGACCAGGCGCGCAAGACCACGGGGAGCACCACGGACGTGCTGTCCGTGGCGTGGCTCACGCTGCTCATCCTGCTGCGTGAAGGCTTCGAGGCGACCATCATCGTCACGGCGCTGCTGGCGGCGCTGAAGAAGATGAAGGCCATGGACCAGGTGCGCGTGGTGCACGCGGGCTGGGTGTCCGCGCTCATCGCGGGCGCCATCGCGTACATCATCGGGCGCAAGCTGCTGGCGGGCGCTCAGCGTGAGTGGATGGAGGGCGTCACCGCGCTCGTCGCCGTGGCCATGCTGCTGTACGCGGCGCTGTGGCTCAACGCGCGCGCGAACGTGAGCCACTTCATGGGCGAGCTGCGCCAGAAGATGCAGGGCGCGCTGGGCCGGGGCAGCACGGTGGGCCTGTTCGTCATCGCGTTCACGTCCGTGCTGCGCGAGAGCTTCGAGACCGCCATCTTCCTCCAGGGCCTGGCGGTGGACTCGGCGGCGGGCGTGGTCTGGGGCGTGGTGGCGGGCGTCGTGGCGCTGGCGGTGCTGGTGCTCTTCATCAACCGCATGGGCTACCGGCTGCCCATGAAGACGCTCTTCAACCTCTCCACGGTGGTGATGGTGGTGACGGCGGTGATGCTGCTGGGCAAGGGCATCCACTCCCTGCAGGAGGTGGGCGCGCTGCCGCTGGTGCCGGTGCGCTTCATCTACGTGGACATGCTGGGCCTGTATCCGGACGCGCTGTCGCTGGTGCCGCAGGCGCTGCTGGCCGTGGCGCCGCTCGTCTACCGGGCCCTGCGCCGCCGGCCTCGCGAGGAGACGCCCACTTCCGGTGACAGCGCGACGCCGACGCAGCCGTTGCGGTAGCCTCAAGTCCTGGTGAAGCGCACACGTCTGTCCACACTCCTCGCACTGCTGCTCGTATCGGGCCTGGCCTCGGCTCAGGAGGCCCCCTCCGAGCCAGCACAGGCTCCCGCCGGGAGCCTCACGCCGCCACCGTTGGTGGGCGCGCCGGACCAGGACGTGCCTCCGCCGCCGGACGTCGCCTCCGGTGACGAGGTCCCGGCGCGCACCTCCGTCCCCTCCCAGGCGCTGCCCTCCGTGAAGGCCGCGCCCGCCGCGAAGGACCCGGTGCCGCGCGTGGCGGTGGAGGTGCTGGGCGGCACGGCGGGCGGCGTCGTGGGCGCGACGGTGCTGGGCTCGGTGGGGTACCTGCTGGGGTCCGCCACGGTGGGCTGTGACGAGTGCCTGGTGATGGCCGTCGCGGGCGCCGCGGCGGGAGGCATCATCGGCATCCCGGTGGGCACCTACGCGGGCGGCCGGTTCATGGGCGGACGCGGCCGGGTGGGCGCGACGGTGGCCGGGAGCATGGTGGGCTGGGGCGCGACGTTCCTGGCGCTCACGCTGGTGAACAGCGGAGGCACCGAAGCCCCCCCGGCCCTCAACGCCGCCCTCTTCATCCTGCCGGTGGTGGGCGCGAGCGCGGGCTTCGAGCTGTCCCACTCCAACGCCCTGCACAAGGAGGCCGCGGAGCAGGCGGCCCCCACTCCGACCGTGAGCCTGATGCCCGTGGCCACCTACAGCAGCAAGGGCCCGCACCTGGGGTTGATGGGCAGTTTCTAGGCCTCGGACGAGCCCGAAAGCAGCGGCATCACGTCCACTGCGTCGCACGGGAAGATCGTCATGTGCGGGTGATTCTCGAACAGCCTCGCCGCGGCTTCATGCGACGGCGCGCGCACGACGACGAAGACGGTCAGCTCGTTCACGACGTCCGCCACGCCCTCCAGCGACGTCCGCTTGGTTTTGCCGAGCGGGCCGCCCTCGTAGACGATGACGTCCCGGTGCTTCTCGTCCCAGGCCTTCACGGCGGCGACACCGGCTTCGGCCTTCGCGCGCCGTTCGTCTTCGGACATCGCATACCAGGCCCGCCAGCGCGGACTCGTCTTGTCGCTGAGGAAGACCGCCAGATAGGTGCCGTCCGTGCTCATGCGTGCCCTTCCCTTCGCGCTCAGGCCCCGACGCGGAACCAGGTGAAGGACTCCTCGCGCACGCGGCCCTCCGCCACCAGCTTCTCCAGGGACGCCAGGGCGCTGCGCTCCGCCACCGGATGCATCAGGGGCGGCGTGTCCGCGTAGGCCGAGGCCACCACCTCCGCGAGCGTCGCGCCCGTCGCGGGCACGGCCTCCAGGATGAGGGCCTCGCGCTGGGCGCGGTGGCGCAGGTACTCGTTCAGCTTGCCCGGGCCGTCCGGCACCGGCGAACCGTGCGCGGGGTACAGCGTCGTCACGGGCCAGTCGCGCAGCCGCTTCAGCTGCGTGAGGTACTCCACCATGTTGCCCTCCGGCGGGTCGATGACGATGGAGCCCACGCTCGCCACCATGTCCCCCACGATGGCCGCCTTGCTGCGCGAGTCCACCAGGCACAAATGCCCACGCGCATGCCCCGGCGTGTGCAGCACGTGCCAGCGCTGCACCATCGGCCCGTCCAGGTTGAGCACCTCGCCGTCCTCCAGCAGCCGCTCCACCGGGAAGTCCAGCCGGTCCGCGGTGCGCGCGTGGCACCAGAGCGGAATGCCCAGCCGCTCCTTCACCGCGAGCGCCCCGCCCACGTGGTCGCCGTGGTGGTGCGTGAGCACCACCGCCACCGGACGCGCGCCCTCCGCCTTCAGACCCGACACCAGCGACAGGAGCTTCGCGTACTGCTTCACGTCCGACGACCCGGGGTCCACGATGAGCAGGTCGCCCGTGCCCAGCACGTACGCGTTGGTGTGCGTCGCCGGAGGCAGCGTGGGCGTCTCCAGCGCCACCACGCGCACGCCGCGCTGGAACTCGATGCGCTGGGCCACGTAGCCCGGGCAGTACGGCGGCGTGCACAGCTTCGCGCGCGCGTCCGCTTCGTCCGTGAACTCCGACAGCACCTGCAACGCATGCTGCGCGGGCGGATGCAGCAGCGCCGTGCCGTCACTCCAGCGCGCCAGCGCGTCCTCCGGGCGGATCCACGCGCCTTCCGTCAGCTCGCCCGGGATGATGCTCGCCGCCGCGCCCTCCGGCAGCTCCACCAGGTAGAAGCGCGTGTCGAAGCGCACCGGGATGGCCGGCGGCGTCACCCAGCGCCCCGCGGGCTTGAGGTCCTCCGCGCGAAGGGACAGCGTGTGGCGCGTCAGCCACTCACTCCACTTCGCCGTGCCCGCGAGCAGCGCCGCCCGCCCCTCCTCCAGCGTCTCGGGAGACAGCGCGCTCGCGCCTTCGGCCAACAGCACGCCCGCTTCCTCGAACAGCTCGCGCGCCGCCGCGGAGCGCAGCGCGGCCTCTTCTCCCTGGGCGCCCTGCACGGAGACTTCGTGGTCGTCCTTGTCCAGCTTGCCGCCGGGGAAGGCTTGGAAGCCGCCCGCGAAGGCGAGCGCGCGCTCGCGCTTCACCCAGAACACCTCCACGCCGGAGTGCGCGCGGCGATAGAGGATGACCACCGAGGAGGGCCGTGGCTCCACGGGGGTGTGGGGCGCGAAGAGGCCCATGCCGGGAAGGGGCTCGCTCATGGTTGCACCGTCGTCCTTCAGGGTTGCGTCGTCTGGCCGAGCAGCCGGCCCATCATCTCGCGCGCCCGCTCCGCCTGGTCCGGCCGGACATAGAGCCGCGTCAGTCGCACCGCGCCACTGTAGCGCTGGTAGAGCGGCGTGTAGCGCGCCACTTCCGTCAGCCGCCCCGTGGACACGTCCAGGATGAACAGCCCCGGGTTGCCGCCGCCCCCGGAGGACCCCACGTACTTGCTGAGCGCCCCCTTGGACAGCACCGTGTAGTGCTCGAAGCCGCCGCTGGTGAGCGCGCTGTTGAGCACCTCCAAATCATAGCCGGTGTCGCGCTCCGTGAACTGCGCCAGCAGCTTGAAGCCCTGCCGGCGGCTGATGCGCTCCGCCCACCGGTTCTTCGAGCGGCGCAGCGTGTACCAGAGCGCCGCGTCGTCGCAGAGGAGGAAGGCCTCCGGGTCGTGGGGAATCTCGAACTCGCCGGGCGTCTCCTCGTAGTACCGGCGCAGCATGTGGTCGAAGTTCACCGACGTGTGGTGCAGGTACACCGACACGAACATGTGGTAGCGGCTGAGCAGGAAGTCCTCGAACGCGAACGCCGCCGCGCGAGACAAGGCCAGCACCGCCCGCCCGTCCTTCACCGCCGGGTTCAGGTTGGAGACGATCCAATCCATGTCGTACCGGCCGTAGTTCACGCCCGTGTAGAACGAGTCGCGCAGCAGGTAGTCCATCCGGTCCGCGTCCAGTTCCCCGGAGACGATGGCGCGCAGCAGCGGCGTCCAGTCCACGCCCTTGTACGTGAAGCCCGGGTCCTTGGGCGGCTTCGCGCCGGTGATCAGCGCCACCGCCCCCATGGCGGTGATGCCGCGCGGGCCGAACTCGCGGTTGATGATGTCCGTCAGCGAGCTGTCCAGGAGCAGCTTCGCCGTGTAGTCCTCGTGGGTCGCCTGCTCCCCTTCCGCCACGGAGTCCAGCCAGCCGGGCAGCCGCAGCAGCGACCGCCGGGGCGCGATGCGCTCGGACGCGTGCGACAGGGGCATGTGCCCCAGGTCGTGGCAGAGCACCGCCAGGCGCACGGCGGTGCAGAAATGTTCACGCACATCGTCCGGCAGCTCGGAGCGGCTGGCCACTGCGTTGAAGACGCGCGAGGCGACGTACATGGCGCCCAGGCAGTGGGCATGGCGGGTGTGGGTGGCGCCGGGGAAGGCCATGTCCCCGAAGCCCAGCTGCCGCACGTAGCGCAGGCGCTGGTAGTAGCGACTGTCGATGACGGCCTTCTCCGGGTCGCTCACCGGGATGACGCCGTGAATGGGGTCGCGAATCCGCATGTCGTCCTTGTTGGGACCTGAAGCCGGGGGTGGCCGGTTTCCGCTCCCACGGGTCACCCACCGTAGCGCATACCCTGGCAGGCGGTAGCCCTGTGAGGGACCGACCGGCCACCACGCCACAGGCTGGGAAGGTCCGTGGGGACGTGCTAACCCTCGGGGCACTCCGAATGCACATCATCCTGCTGCACAATCGTGACCACGACCTCCTCGAGGACGACCCCGGGCGCGAAGCCCGCGAGGACGTGGTCCGGGTGGCCGAGAGCCTGGCCCATGCGCTCAGCCGGGACGGCGTGGTCGCCGAGCCGCTCGCCATCGAAGGAGACCGGCTGGACTTCGTGGAGGCCCTGCGCTTCCTCCAGCCCGACCTCGTGGTGAACCTCTGCGAGTCGCTGGCCGCCGACAGCCGCGGAGAGATGGCCGTCCCCTGCCTCCTGGACGCGCTCGGCCTGCCGTACACCGGCTCGTCCGCCCTGTCGCTGGGGCTGGCGCTGCACAAGCCCAAGGCCAAGGACGTGCTGCGCGCCCACGGCGTCTCCACCCCCGCATCCTTCGTGGTGCGCAAGCGCGAGGATGCACTGGCGGTGGACCTGCCGTGGCCGCTCATCGTGAAGCCAGCGCGCGAGGACGCCAGCGTGGGCATGGACTTCGACTCGGTGGTGACGGAGCGCTCGGCGCTCGTGCGGGCGTGCGAGTCCGTGCTGCGCACCTTCCATCAGCCCGCGTTGGTGGAGCAGTTCATCCCGGGACGCGAGGTCTACGTTCCGCTGTTGGGCAACAGCCCGCGACAGGCGCTGCCGCTCACGGAGATCCACTTCGGTCGCGCGTTCGACGACCGGCCGAACATCGTGTCGTACCGGGCCAAGTGGGAGGCGGAGTCACCGGAGTACCGGGACTCGCCCACGGGGCCCTGCCGGCTCGACGCAGTGCAGGAAGCGCGTTGCATCCAGACGGCGCTGGAAGCATTTGCAGCGCTGGATTGCCAGGACTATGGACGCGTGGACCTTCGGGTGTCGCCCGAGGGTGTGCCGTACGTCATCGACATCAACCCCAACTGCGACCTGCACCCGGGCGCGGGGTTCGCGAAGGCGGCGCAGGCCGCCGGCATGGACTACGCGGCCCTGGCCTCCCGAATCGTGGAGGTCGCGCTCGAAAGAACCCATGGAAATCCGCACGCTCGAAAGAAAGGACCGGGAACCGCTCGCCGCGCTGATCCGGCGAATCGAAACCTTCTCGCAGGAGGAGCAGGACTGCGCCATCGAGCTGGTTGACACCGCGCTCACGGCCGGCAACCGGGACTACTCCATCCTCGTGGCGGACCGCGGGCAGGACGGCGGCGGGCTGGTGGGTTACTGCTGCTACGGCCCCACGCCGATGACGGAGCACGCGTTCGACCTGTACTGGATCGCCTCCGCGCCGGAGGTGCGGGGCCAGGGTATCGGCGCGCAGCTCATCTCCTCCATGGAGGGCGACCTGCGCCGCCGCCGCGCGCGGCTCATCCGTGTGGAGACGAGCGCCACGGAGGCCTACGGCCCCACGCGCGGCTTCTACGCGTCCATGAAGTACGGCGAGGAGGCGCGCATCCGCGACTTCTACAAGCAGGGTGACGACCTCATCATCCTGACCAAGCGCCTGTAATTCCCCCTCACGAGCGGGCAGATGCCTTCCATGAACCGACCGATGCGACGCACCCGTCTGGGATTGTTGAGCCTGCTCGCCCTGCTGACAGGGGCGCCCTCCCCCGCCTGGGCCCAGGCCCCCGCCGCGCTGAAGAACCAGGCGAAGGCCGCGGCGGCCAAGGCCCAGGCGAAGACCTCCCAGGCCCCGCAGGCCCAGGAGCTCTCCGACGCGCTGAAGGCCCCGCGCCCCAAGGGCGGCGAGTACTTCGGCCTGTACCTGATGGACAAGAAGGTGGGCTGGTTCTTCACCGACCTGACGGTGCTGCCGGGCAACAAGGCCCAGAGCATCAACGAGCTCATCTTCAAGGCGCAGGTGGGCACGCGCGTGTCGGAGCGCGTGCACCGCGAGGTGCGCGTCTACGAAGCGAAGCCGGGCGGCAAGCTGCTGTCCTTCACCGTCACGCAGAAGGGCGACGGCGGGGACAACGAGCTGGTGGGCACCGTGACGGGGGATTCCCTGCGCGTGGTGCGCAAGCGCCCGGGCCAGCCGGATGAAATGCTCAAGCCCATGCCGCTGCCCAAGGAGACGATCGAGGACGCGGACCAGGCGCGCGTGGCGCTGCTTCGAGGCCAGAAGGTGGAGGGCTCGACGCTGGACGGCACGGACCTGGAGACCTACCGCACCGTCACCACTGTGGAGGCACCCGAGGAGCAGATGCTGGGCGGCGTGAAGGTGAAGCTGTCGCGGGTGAGCTCGCTGTCGGAGAAGGAGAAGGTGCCGGTGGCGGCCTTCCTGACGACGGACGGCAAGATGGTGCGGGTGGACTTCGGCCAGACGATGCAGGCACGGGCCGAGTCCGAGTCGGTGGCGAAGCGGATGGACCTGGTGGAGGTCTTCGGCCTCACGCGCGTGGTGCTGCCCAAGCCGCTGCCCGCGAAGGCGCGCGAGGTGCCCGGCCAGGTGAAGCTGGTGATGAAGAACCTGCCGGAGAAGTTCCAGAAGGACACGTACCGGCAGAAGTACCAGCGGCTGCCGGACGGCCGCGTGGAGGTGACGCTGCTGGCGGCGCCGCCTTCGCCCAAGGGCCGCGTGGCCCGGCCGGTGGCGGATCCGGACGGTGGGGAGAACCTCAAGTCCACGCTCGCGGTGGAGGCGGACGCGCCAGCCATCAAGGCGCAAGCCAAGAGCATCATCCGCGAGGAGAAGGACGCGTACACGGCGGCGCGGATGCTGTCCGCGTGGGTGTACAGCAACCTGCAGAAGGACTACGGCGCCAGCGCGGACCGGGCCACGGACGTGCTGCGCCAGAAGAAGGGCGACTGCACGGAGCACTCGCTGCTCACGGTGGCCATGCTGCGCGCGTCCGGCATCCCCGCGCGCCGCGTGGACGGAGTCATCTACATGGTGAACTCCGACGGCGTGCCCGCGCTGTACTGGCACGAGTGGGTGGAGGCCTTCGTGGGCGAGTGGACCCAGTTGGATCCCACGTTCAACCAGCCCGTCGCGGACGCCACGCACTTCTACGTGGGCTACGAGGGGAACGCCGAAATCACGCCCCTTATCGGTTCGCTCCAGGTCACGGACGTGAAGTAGTCCGGTGGGCGTGCCGCCCGGGCCTGAGTCAGTGGCCCGGGGCCGCCACCAGCCGCTCCGCGAGCAGGCCCTGTTCGGTGATGGGCCGCTCGCAGACGAAGCCTCGGCAGAGGTACGCGGCGCCCTTCCCTTCCACCGGGTCGCGCCCCTCGAAGAGCTCCTGGAGGCGCGCGGGCGGAGCGGAGCCCGTGTCGTTCCAGCCGAAGGAGAACACCGGCGCGTAGGTGCGGTTCGCGGCGGCCAGCAGCGGGGCCACGGCCTCGCGGGTGCCCGCGAAGGTGACGCCGGACGCGCCATCCACCAGCAAGTCCGCCGCGAGCCCCAGGTGGCCGTAGCCCATGGGGTTGCGCACCAGCTGGTCGTGCAGCTTGGCGACGTAGTGCTCCGGCTGGTCCAGGTGGCACACGTCTCCGGTGAGCGCGGAGAGCGTCACCTGCGCCTCCGTCAGCGTGGACGCGCCGGACGGGAAGGCGTTGTCGAAGAGGGAGAAGGCCGCCACCACCAGGTCCTTCTGTCCCCGGGGCGCGGACAGGTACGCCTGCTTCTCCTCGTCCCAGAACAGCTCCACCGCGCGGTGCGCGAGCGCGTCCGCCGCGTCCAGGTACTTCGCGTCGAAGGTGGCCTGGTAGAGCGCGGTAAGGCCGGAGGCGAAGTCGCCGTAGTCCTCCAGGAAGCCGTCGATGCGGCCCTGGCCGTGCTGGTACGAGCGCAAGAGCCGCTTGCCGTCCCACATCTTCGCGAGCACGAAGTCCGCCGCGTCCGCCGCGAGCTTCGCCCAGTCCGGCCGGTCGAACACGCGCGAGGCCAGCGCGAGCCCACGGATCATCAGTCCGTTCCAGCCCGCCAGAATCTTGTCGTCGCGGCCCGGCTTCACGCGCTGCTCACGCAGGAGGAAGAGGACGCGGCGCGCTTCGGCCAGCTCCTTCTCCACCGCCTCCACGGGGCGGCCCTGCTCCTTCGCGAGCTGCTCCACGGGAACGACGACCTCCAGCACCGTGGCGCCGTGCTCGAAGTTGCCGCCGGGCTTGATGCCGAAGTGGCGCAGCACGGTGTCCGCCTGCTGGCCCACGGACAGGGCGGCGCGGACCTCTTCGGGGTGCCAGACGAAGAACTTCCCCTCCTCGCCTTCGCTGTCCGCGTCCTGCGTGGCGTAGAAGCCGCCGGCCGGGTCGGTCATCTCGCGGCGGACGTACTCGACGGTCTCCTCCACGACCTTGCGCCAGAGCGGCCGAGACTCCACCTGCTCCGCTTCCGAGTACAGGTGCAGGAGCTGGGCGTTGTCGTAGAGCATCTTCTCGAAGTGGGGCACCAGCCAGCGCTCGTCCACGGAGTAGCGGTGGAAGCCGCCGCCCAGCTGGTCGTAGATGCCGCCCAGGGCCATGCGCTCCAGCGTGCGGAACACCGCGGCCTTCAGGGGCTCCCCGCCGCCACGCCGCCACGCGCGCAGGAGCAGCGCCACGTTCATGGGGTTGGGGAACTTGGGGGCGCCGCCGAAGCCGCCGTTCACGGGGTCCATGCGCTTCAGCATGGACTGGCCCATGGCGACGATGTCCTCCGCGGACAGGTGCGCGGGGGCGGCGTCCAGGCCGTGGGTGGACAGCTCGCCCAGGCCCTCCTGGAAGCGCCGGGCCTGCTCCTCGATTTCGTCCGCCTTGTTCTCCCAGGCGTCGCGCAGCGCGGTGAGCAGGCGCGGGAAGCCGGGCCGGCCGTAGCGGTCCGAGGGCGGGAAGTAGGTGCCGCCGTAGAAGGGGCGCAGGTCCGGGGTGAGGAACACGGTGAGGGGCCAGCCCCCGCCCTGCCCCATGAGCTGCACGACGCCCTGGTAGATCTGGTCCAGGTCGGGGCGCTCCTCGCGGTCGACCTTGATGTTGATGAAGCCCTCGTTCATCAGGCGCGCGATGTCCGGGTGTTCGAAGGACTCGTGGGCCATGACGTGGCACCAGTGGCACGCGGAGTAGCCCACCGAGAGCAGGATGGGCTTGTTCTCCGCGCGGGCGCGGGCCAGGGCTTCGTCCCCCCAGGGGTACCAGTCCACGGGATTCGTGGCGTGCTGGCGCAGGTACGGCGACGGCTCCTGGGCCAGACGGTTGGTATGTCCAGAGGGGGGATGGTCGTCCATGGGGTGCTCCCGGTGTGCTGCGGCTTCGCGGCCCTTCACATTGTGAGCCTGGGTTCGCGGGGGCAAGCTGAAATGGTCTCACTCCCTGCTGGCCAACGGCCCTCCGGTGCGCTTTGTCCAGGGGCGTGCGTGCGTCCGCCCACTCCAGCCCCGGCCCGGGAATGAAGACGTGCCTCGTCCTGGTGGGGCTGGGCGTAGGGGTGCGGCTCGCGCTGGCGCTGGGAACGGACGTCTACTTCGACGAAACCTATTACTGGCAATGGGCCCGGCATCTCGCATGGGGATATTTCGACCATCCGCCGATGGTGGCGTGGCTCATCGCCGCGCTGGGCATCCGGGGGACGTCGCTCCTGTGCGGGCTGGGGACGGGCGTGGCGGTGTGGGGGCTGGCGCTGGACGTGTACCGCTCAAGGGACGCGGCCTGGAGGGCGCTGGCGCTGTGGAGCGCGGTGCCGGTGGGCATCCTCTCCGGAGTCTGGGCCACGCCGGATTCGCCCATGCTGCTGTTCTGGGCGCTGGGGCTGTGGGCGCTGTACCGCGAGAAGTGGGTGCTGGCGGGGCTGACGTGTGGCCTGGCGCTGTTGTCCAAGTACCCGTCCGTGCTGCTGGGGCTGGCGTTCATGGTCGCGGCGTTGAAGGCGCGAAGGCTACCGGCGGGGGCGTGGCTGACGGCGGGGCTTGGGTTGCTGTGCTTCCTGCCGGTGGTGTTGTGGAACGCGAGCCATGACTGGGTGGGGTTCAAGTTCCAGCTGAACCACGGCCTGGGCGGGCGCGGCGGGTGGGCGACGTTCGGCGAGTACGTGGCGGGGC
Organism: Corallococcus sp. CA054B; assembly: GCF_003611625.1. Classification (NCBI taxonomy): domain Bacteria; kingdom Pseudomonadati; phylum Myxococcota; class Myxococcia; order Myxococcales; family Myxococcaceae; genus Corallococcus; species Corallococcus sp. CA054B. Next base: position 888 of record NZ_RAVY01000116.1, on the reverse strand, counting down.
AGTTCGCCATGGGAGGGCCGGTGCTGTTCCCGCTGGCGCTGGTGTACGCGGTGCGAGGGCCGAGAGAGCAGTTCCTGCTGCGCATGGCGGCGGTGATTCCGCTGCTGTTCTTCGGCTACGCGGCGGCGAAGACGCGGGGTGAGGCCAACTGGCCGGCAGCGGCGTACGTGGCGGCGTGCATTGGCGTCGCGGGGATGCGGCCGGTGTGGCAGCGGGCGGCGGCGTGGAGCGGGATGGCGGTGGTGCTGGCGGTGACGTCGCACCTGTTGTTCCCGCTGCTGACGTTCGAGCGTGACACGGTGCTGGCGAGGACACACGGCTGGGGCGTGCTGGAGCGGCTGAGGACGCCGGAGAAGTTGTTCCCGGGCATGGCGCCGGGTCCCGCGGCGGTCTACGCGCCCACGTATCAGCTGGCCTCGCAGGTCGCGTACACGGCGGGCGTGGAGACGGACACGGTGGGGCCGTCACGGCGCAAGAGCCAGTATGACCTGTGGCCTGAGCTGGAATTGAAGCCCGGGCAGGACGTGCTGTGGTGCTCGGAGAACGGCGCCGCGCCGCCGGAAGAACTGGCGCAACGCTTTGGCTCCGTGGAGGGCCCGGTGAAGCTCACGGGCGTGTTCCGGGGTCGGCGACTGCACACGTTCACGGTGTGGCGGCTACAGCACTTGCCAGCACAATCAAACTAATGCGTCAGCATCCAAACGGGCAGCAATCAGTACAAACACGACTTAACAAAGGCGATCTGAACAGCGGTCCGAACTCTGAGGGATCCCCTCATCGCATGAGGGAGGCTGATCTTCCATAGGGCTGCTGCTGCTGGGATAGCTGCGGAGCCAGTTGAACTGACGGGCCTCAAAGAGGACGGTTCGCGGATGCGCGAGCATCCAT
>NZ_RAVY01000115.1:0-32112 GCF_003611625.1 Corallococcus sp. CA054B | reverse complement strand
AGACAGGCGGCCGCCTCCCCGCTCCTGCCCCCCGGTCTCCTGGAACGTCTGCTGGCGGAAGCCATGGGCCGGGGCGCGGACTTCGCGGAGGTGTACGTGGAGCGCACGTCCACCACCGCCGTGGTGCTGGAGGAGCAGCGCATCCGCAGCGCGCAGGTGGGCCTGGTGCAGGGCGTGGGCGTGCGCGTGATTGCTGGGGCCAAGGTGGGCTACGCCTACTCCGACGACTGGGACGAGGCCGCGCTCCTGCGCGCCGCGCGCACCGCCGCGATGATTGCCCAGGGCACCGGCTCCGAGCGCGCCTGGCCCGTCAAGCGCGTGCCGGTGCCCAGCCATTACCGGGTCGGTCAGCCGCTGGAGGACGTGGCGGTGGCGCGCAAGACAGCGCTCCTCACCCGCGCGGACAAGGCATCCCGCGCCTTCGACTCGCGCATCCAGCAGGTGAACGCGTCCTACGTGGATCAGACGCGGAGGATCGCCGTGGCCAACACCACCGGCCGCTTCAGCGAGGACGTTCAGGACCAGTCCCGCATGAGCGTGCACGTGGTGGCGCTGGGAAAGAACGGCGAGCGGCGCACCGGCATGTACGGCAGCGGCGGCCGGGTGTCCTTCAGCTACTGGGACGGCGTGACGCCGGAGTCCGTGGCGGAGGAGGCCGCGCGCCAGGCCATCGCCACGCTGGGCGCGGTGGACTGCGTGGCCGGCCCGCAGACGGTGGTGCTGGCGCCGGGCTGGAGCGGCATCCTCCTGCATGAGGCGGTGGGCCACGGCCTGGAGGCGGACTTCATCCGCAAGGGCACGTCGCTGTTCGCGGGCAAGCTGGGGGAGAAGGTGGCCTCGGAGCTGGTGACGGTCATCGACGACGGAACGGTGTCCAGCGCGCGCGGCTCCATCAACATCGACGACGAGGGCGTGCCCGGCGAGCGCAAGGTCCTCATCGAGAACGGCGTGCTCAAGGGCTACCTCTATGATCAGCTCAACGCGAAGCTGATGAACCAGCGCTCCACGGGCTCGGGCCGGCGGGAGTCGTTCAAGAGCCTGCCCCTGCCGCGCATGACGAACACCTTCCTGGCGCCCGGAGACCACGCGCCGGAGGACATCCTCAAGGAGGTGAAGCGCGGGCTGTACTGCGCCACCTTCGGCGGTGGCCAGGTGGACATCAGCAACGGCAACTTCGTCTTCGAGGTCAGCGAGGCCTACCAGATTGAGGACGGGAAGCTGGGCCGCCCGGTGAAGAACGCCATCCTGATTGGCGTGGGGCCGGAGGCGCTGAAGAACATCAGCCGCGTGGGCTGCGACCCGATGCCGGACCCCGGCATGGGCATCTGCGTGAAGGACGGGCAGATGCTGCCCGTGGGGGTGGGCCTGCCCACCGTGCGCATCGACAACGTGACCGTGGGCGGAACGAAGGTCGGCTGAGGACAACCGTGAACTACGAACAGCTCGCGAAGAAGGTCGTCCAGCGCGCCGTGAAGAAGGGCGCGAAGCAGGCGGAAGCCTACCTGGAGGTGGGCCGCCAGAGCAGCGTGCGCGTCCGCGAAGGGCAGATCGAGGACCTCACGGAGGCCACCAGCAAGGGCCTGGGCATCCGGGTCATCGTGAAGGACCGGCTGGGCTTCGCGTACACATCCGACTTCACGCCCGCGGGCCTGGAGCGCGTGGTGGACCTGGCCGTGCAACTGGCGGAGGCCGCCGCGCCCAACAAGCTCAACGGCCTGCCCGGCGCGAAGGACCTGGGCAAGCGCGGAGACACCGGCATCCTCTTCGACCCCAAGGTCGCGAACCTGCCCGGAGACTGGAAGATCAACGCCGCGCTGGAGGCGGAGCGCGCGGGCCGGGCGCAGGACACGCGCGTCGTCACCTTCGACTCCGTGTCCGCGGGCGACTTCGTGGCGGAGGTGTACCTGGCGTCCAGCGAGGGCGCGTCCGGCGGCTACTCCGGCACGTACGTGTACCTGGTCGCGGTGCCGGTCGCGTCCCAGGACGGGCAGCTCCAGACGGGCTACTGGCTGGACTACAAGCGCTTCCTGGACGACCTGGAGTCCCCTGAGTCCATCGGCCGCGAGGCCACGAAGCGCGCCGTGCGCATGCTGGGCGCGAAGCCGGTGAAGACGCAGCAGGTGCCCGTGGTGTTCGACCCGCTGGTGGCCGCGAGCTTCGTGGGCAACCTGTCCCAGGCCGCCAACGGCAACGCCGTGTACCAGCAGTCCAGCGTGCTCGCGCCCCACCTGGGCAAGCGGCTCGCGGGCAAGCACGTCACGCTGGTGGATGACGGCCTCCTCCCCCGGGGCCTGGCCACCGCGCCGTTCGATGGCGAGGGCGTCCCCACGCGCCGCACGCCCATCCTCGACGAGGGCGTGCTGTCCGGCTTCCTCTACGACGCCTTCACCGCGCGCAAGGCGAAGGCGCGCACCACGGGCAACGCGTCGCGCGGCTACAGCGCGCTGCCGGGCATTGGCACCACCAACCTCTACCTGGAGAAGGGCACGAAGACGCCGGAGGAGCTGATCCGCGAGGTGCCCCAGGGCCTCTACGTCACCGCCCTCCTGGGCCACGGCGCGGATCCGGTGTCCGGGGACATGTCCTGCGGGGCCAACGGCCTTTGGATTGAGAACGGTGAGCTGACCCACCCGGTGCAGGAGGTGACGGTCGCGGGCCACCTCCTCCAGATGTTGAAGGACGTGGACGCGGTGGGCAGCGACCTCCAGTTCCGGGGCGGCAGCGTGGGCGCGCCCACTGTCCGCTTCCGACAGCTCACCGTCTCCGGCGCGTAGCCAGCGCCACGCGGTCGCCTACGCTCGCGGACCTCATTTCCACCGGCACGAGGTGAAGTCCGCATGGCCGCGAAGTCCGCCCGCAAGTCCGCCCCCGCGAAGTCGAAGTCGGCCACGCCGCGCAAGCCGCGCCGCAAGAAGGCCGAACCGAAGTCGCGGGGGCTGAGCGCGGCCGAAGTCGCGAGCGAGTCCGTGGCCTTCCCCGACGCCCTCCTCCAGGCGGTGCGCGAGGACGGAGGCCAGGTGCTGTCCGTCTACCGCGACCCGCTGGGCGGACACCCCGTCGTCTTCGCCGTGCTCCCCATCGACAAGGTGGAGCCCACGCCCTACCAGCGCGACCTGTCCGAGCCCCACGTCAAGCGGCTCGCCACCGCCATGGAGCGCCTGGACCGCTTCCTGGACCCCGTCATCGCGGTGCGCATGGAGGGCCGCTACTGGACGCCCAACGGCAACCACCGCCTCAACGCCAGCAAGCTGCTGGGCGCGAAGTCCATCGTCACGCTGCTCCTGCCGGACGAGGACGTGGCCTATCAAATCCTCGCCCTCAACACGGAGAAGGCCCATAACCTGAAGGAGCGCTCGCTGGAGGTCATCCGCATGGCGCGGGGCCTGGTCGGCGCGAACCGCCCGGGCAAGGAGTCCGCCTTCGCCCACCTCTTCGAGGAGCCCTCCTTCCTCACGATGGGCGCCGCCTACGAGAAGCGCCCCCGCTTCTCCGCGGGCGCCTACCACCCCTTCGTCAAGGTGGTGGACGGCTTCCAGGACGTACCCTTGCCCCAGGCCCTGGCCGTGCGCGACGCCCAGGCGGACCAGCTGCTGGAGCTGGATGACGCGGTGGTCGCCGTCGTCAACGCCCTCAAGGAGCGCGGCCTCCAGAGCCCCTACCTCAAGAACTTCGTCGTCGCCCGGCTCAACTTCCTGCGCTTCCGCAAGGACGGCCCGCCTCCCACCTTCGACTCCACCGTCAGCCGCATGCTGGCCAGCGCCCGGCGCTTCAACGTGGACAAGGTGAAACGCGAGGACATTGGCCGCATGGGCGGGGGCCCCATGGAACCCGACGAAGAGCAGGCCTGACGGGAATGGGGATTGCAGGGCCGTGTTGAGAGGCCCCGCACTCCCATGACATCTCCCACGGTCCTGGTCGTCGACGACGACCGCGCCAACCTCGAATCGGTCGCCCGCATCTTCCAGCGGGAAGGCTTCGCCACGTTGTCCGCCGCGCAGGGCACGGAGGCGCTGGAGCTGCTCCGGCGCCCCGAGGTCAGCGTCATGGTCACCGACCTGATGATGCCCGGCATGGACGGCCAGGAGCTGCTCAAGGCCAGCCGCGCCATCCGCCCGGACGTGGAGGTGGTGCTGATGACCGCCTACGGCACGGTGGAGACGGCCGTGGCCGCCATGAAGGACGGCGCCTACGACTTCATCACCAAGCCCCTCAAGCGCCACGCCCTGGTGAAGGCCGTGCAGAAGGCGCTGGAGAAGCAGGCGCTCGTCCAGGAGAACACCTCCCTCAAGGCGAAGCTCGCGGAGATCAACCCCGCGGGCGGGCGCGCCATGGTGGGCCAGTCCCCCGCCTTCCGCGCCATGCTGGACACCATCCGCCAGGCGGCGCCCTCCACCGCCACGGTGCTCCTGCTGGGCGAATCCGGCACCGGCAAGGAGCTGGCCGCACGCGCGCTGCATGAGCACTCCGCCCGGGCGAAGCAGTCCTTCATCGCCGTCAACTGCGGCGCCATCCCGGAGAGCATCCTGGAGGCGGAGCTCTTCGGCGTGGAGCGCGGCGCGTACACCGGCGCCGTCACCCGCCGCGAGGGCCGCTTCGAGCGCGCCAACGGCGGCACCCTCTTCCTGGATGAAGTGGGCGAGATGCCCCTCTCCGCGCAGGTGAAGCTCCTGCGCGTGCTCCAGGAGGGAGAGCTGGAGCGGCTGGGCGGCACGCAGACGGTGAAGGTGGACGTGCGGCTGGTCGCCGCCACCAACAAGGACCTGCAGAAGGAGGTCGCCGAAGGGCGCTTCCGCGAGGACCTCTACTACCGCCTGCACGTGGTGGAGATCCGCGTGCCCGCGCTCGCGTCGCGCCGCGAGGACATCCCGCTGTTGGCGGAGGCGTTCCTGCGCCGCTTCTCCGCGAAGAACGGCAAGGTGCTGCGCGGCTTCTCCCCGGACGCCCTGGGCGTGCTGGAGAACTACGCGTGGCCGGGCAACGTGCGCGAGCTGGAGCACGCCGTGGAGCGCGCCGTGGTGCTGGCCCGCACGGACGTGCTGGAGGCCAGCGACCTGCCGGAGTCCGTGCGCAAGGGGCCCCTGGGCTCCGCCGGACAGCTGGTCATCCCCATCGGGACGCCCATGGAGGAGATTGAAAGGCGCGTCATCCACGAGACCCTGCGCCACACCCGCGGGGACAAGACGCTCGCCGCCCGCTTGCTGGGCATCGCCGCGCGCACCATCTACCGCAAGCTCGAGCGGGAGCAGGGCGGGCCCGACACGCCGCCAGCCCCCCCCTCCCCCCCCACCAGCGCGGACTGACAGGCCGTCACACCGGCCCCCGCCTGCTTTTGACAATTTGTCCCGACGTCCTGTCCCGGCCGCTCCCCTGGCCGGGGCCCCGTCCTATTCCGAAATAATTTCAAGGACTTGGCCGTAAGTCGTGGGTTTGACGCCCGCCCAGCGATGGCACCTGCCTTGCTCAAGGTCCCATCTGGGGCTGGCTTTCTCCCGGAAGCGTGATGGAACTCTTCTTTCGCAAGTACTTCTGGAGCGTGAACCTGTTGTTCATCCTGCTCGTCGCCCTGCTGGCGGCGCGCACGGTGAACCTGTTCGTCGAATCCTCCATCTCCCCCGCGCCCGCGTCCGAGGCTCCCGCCCGCGTCGCGCAGCGCACCCACGCCGCGGACAGCGGCCTCGCCACCATCGACGCGGAGCGCCTGTCGCGGCTCACCGGCGTGAAGCTGCCGGAGCCGGAGGTCGCGGTGAAGGAGCCGCCCACGTCGCCGGAGTTCGACGCCAACGCCCCGCCGGCCAAGAGCGGCCTGCGCGTGAAGCTGCTGGGCACGCTCGTCGCGGCCAACCCGGACTGGTCCTTCGCGTCCATCCAGGACATGAACACGCAGCGTTCGCAGACCTACATGGTCGGCAACAACCTGATGGGCGCCACCGTCATGGAGATTGAACGCGAGCGCGTGATCATCAACAACAACGGCCGCCGCGAGTTCATCGACGGGCAGCCCGGTGACGGCGCCGTCGCCGCCTACACCCCTCCCCCCGCGGCGCCCACCGCCACGCCGACGAACAGCCTGGGCAACGGCATCAAGTCCACGGGTGAGAACGAGTACGAAGTCCCCAAGGCCGAAATCGACAAGACGTTGAGCAACCTCAACGACGTGGCGATGCAGGCGCGCATCGTGCCGGCCTTCAAGGACGGCCAGGCGGTGGGCTTCAAGCTGTTCTCCATCCGCCCGGACAGCATCTATTCGAAGATCGGCGTCCAGAACGGTGACGTCATCCGCCGCATCAACGGCTTCGACATGAACAGCCCCGAGAAGGCGCTGGAGATCTACTCGAAGCTGAAGGACTCCAGCCGCATCGAGATCGAGATCGAGCGCAACGGCGCGCCGATCCGCAAATCCTACAACGTCCGTTAAACACCCCCGTCAAAGCGCCCGCTCCTCCATGAAGACGACGCTCCCGTCCTGGATGCTCTGCCTGTGCCTCGCGCTCTCCGTTCCCGCGTGGGCCCAGCGCCGTCCTACACAGCCCGGTACCCCGGCCCCCGCTCGCGAGGCCCAGGGTGAACGTGACCGGACCATCACCCCGCAGAACGGCAGCGCGGCGCCCGCCGAGAACCAGGGCCCCCGCCAGACGCCCACGTGCGAGCAGGCCCGGCGCAACGCGCGCTACGGCATCTACTTCGACAAGGTGGACATCGAGAAGCTCGTCCAGACCGTGTCGGACGCCACGTGCCGCACGTTCATCCTCCCGGAGAACGTGCGCGGGAAGATCTCCATCATCGGCCCGGAGAACGGCCGCGTGGAGGTGGACGCGGACTCGTTCTACTCCGCGTTCCTCGCCGCGCTCGACGCGAACGGGCTCGCCGTCTACCCGTACGGCCGCTTCCTGAAGATCGTCGACAAGCGCTCGGCGAAGCAGAACCCCATCCCGACCATCGTGGACGAGGACACCCCGTACACGACGAACGAGCAGATGGTCACCAAGCTGTTCAAGATCAAGTACGTGGAGGTGGAGCCGCTGCGCGGCGTCCTCCAGCAGCTCGTGTCCAAGGACGGCGACACCATCCCGTACCCGCCGGACACCATCATCATCAACGACGTGGGCTCCAACATCCACCGCCTGGAGCGCCTCATCAACCAGCTGGACAGCCGCTCCTCCAGCGACGAGATGCGCATCATCCAGGTGCAGTACGCCACCGCGCAGGACGTGGCCAACACCATCCAGAAGCTCTTTGAAGCCAAGGCCGGCGCGGGCGGCCGCCCGGGCCAGCGCCCCGGCAACTTCACGCAGGGCACGCCGGGCCAGCCGCCTCCGGGCTCGGAGGGCGTGGCCGCCGGCGCGGAGACGGGCGGCGCCGTCACGCTGTCGCAGATCATCCCGGACGAGCGCACCAACAAGCTCATCATCGTGGCCAGCCCCGCCGCCTTCGGCCGCATCCAGGACCTGGTGCGCGAGGTGGACATCCCGTCCGGCAGCGGCAACAAGATCAACGTCTACCCACTGGAGAACGCGAACTCGGAGGAGCTGGCCAGCACGCTCCAGTCGCTCGCGCAGGGCACCGCCAACCGCCCCCAGCGTGGCCCCATCCCGCAGCAGCCGCAGGGCCTGCCGCGCGCGCCCGCCCAGGCCGCGGAGCTGTTCAGCGGCGAGGTGAAGATCTCCGCGGACAAGGGCACCAACTCGCTGGTCATCGTCGCCAGCCAGGGCGACTACAAGAACATCGTCCAGATCATCCAGCAGCTGGATCAGCCGCGCCGCCAGGTGTTCGTGGAGGCGGTGATCATGGAAGTGAACCTGGACCGCAACAGCGAGTTCGGCATCAACTTCCACCAGGGCTTCAGCCTCAAGACGGATGACGGCGCCATCCCCGGCATCCTGGGCACCAACTACTCCGGCGGCTCCATCCCGCCGTCCTTCTCGCTGGCGAACCTGGCCAGCATGGGCGGCTTCCTCGCCGGCATCCAGGGCCCCGTCCTGCCGGAGCTCAAGAACCTGGGCATCGACATCCCGGCCTTCGGCGTGGTGCTCAACGCCATGCAGCAGTCGTCCGACGTGAACGTGCTGTCCACGCCGCACCTGCTCACCAGCGACAACGAGGAGGCCGAAATCACGGTGGGCCAGAACGTGCCCTTCCAGTCCGGCTTCACCCCGTCCGCGCTGGGCGCGTCGCTCGGCGGCGCTGGCGCTGGCGCTGGCGCGGTCAATCCGTCGCTGCTGGGCTCGCTGGGCGGCCTGGGGTCGCTGTACGCGCCCATCACCCGCCAGAACGTGGAGCTCAAGCTCACCGTCAAGCCGCAGATCAACGAGAGCGACTACATCCGCTTGGTCATCACCGAGCAGACGGAGGAGATCGCCTCCACGGACCCCGTCCTCGGCCCCACCACGTCCAAGCGCAGCGCGAAGACGACGGTCATCGCCAAGGACATGGAGACGGTGGTGATTGGCGGCATCATGCAGGACCGCACGCTGGAGTCCGTCTCCAAGGTGCCGGTGCTGGGTGACATCCCCCTGCTGGGCCACCTGTTCCGCGACACCACGCGCCGCAAGACCAAGACGAACCTGCTGCTCTTCCTCACGCCCTACATCATCCGCGGCCAGGAGGACTTCCGTCGCATCTTCGAGCGCAAGATGAAGGAGCGGCAGCAGTTCGTGGAGCAGTTCTACGGCCAGGTCCCCGGCTACGACGTCGCGGTGGACTTCAGCCGCAAGCCCGGCCCCCTGTCGCGCATGAACCAGTCCGTCATCAAGGAAGAGCAGCGGGTGGAGAACGGCGGCAGTGGCACGCCCAACGAGCGCGTCATCCGCCCGAACGGCTCCCCGGCCCCTGGTGGCGCCCCCTCCCCGTCCCCCGCGCGGCCGGGCAGGGAAGCGCCTGCTCCGCAGGAAGGTGCCGCGCCCTCCCCCGAGGGCGACCAGGCACCGCGAAATTTCGAGGCGCCTCCGGAGGGTTCGGAGAGATCAGTCCCCGCGCCACAGCCCGAGGTGATCGCGCCCAGCCCGGACGCGGACGCCGAGCGGCTGCGCATCCAGCCGGGAGACGGGGAGTAACAGCCATGGACCTGACCGCCGACACCACCACCTCTCAAGGCTCCACCGCGACGCCCGACGTGTCCGGCGGCCGCAACGACGCCACCCAGGTCGTGGGCCACGGGCTCGCGTACCTCTGTGGCCGGCCCATCGGGGAGATCCTCCGCGCGCTCGTGCCCGCCCTCACCCCGGAGAAGATCCAGGAGGCGCTCGCCGCCCAGCAGGAGAAGGGCGGACGCCTGGGTGAAGTCCTGGTGGGCATGAAGGCCGTCAGCGAGGAGGACGTCGCTCGCGCCCTGGGCCACCAGCTGGACCTGCCCTACCTCCAGCGCATCTTCGCGGAGGAGGTGGACGCGGACCTGGTCAAGCGCATCCCCATCAACTTCGCCCGCCAGACGCAGCTGCTCCCGCTCTCCATGGAGGGCGACGAGGTGGTGCTCGCGGTGGCGGATCCGCTGGACACCACCGCGCTGGATCACGCGCGCCTGCTGCTGGGTCAGGGCATCCAGCCGCGCATCGCGCTCGCCTCCACCATCGTGGACGCCATCAACAGCGTGTACGACCGCTCCGTCAACGAGGCCGAAGCGCTCGTGGACGAGATGGAGACCACGGAGGACCTGGACTCGCTGGCCCATGAGCTGGAGGAGCCCAAGGACCTGCTGGACGCGGATGATGAAGCGCCCGTCATCCGGCTGGTGAACTCCGTGCTCTTCCGCGCCGCCAAGGAGCGCGCGAGCGATATCCACATCGAGCCCATGGAGCGCGAGCTCCTGGTGCGCTTCCGCATCGACGGTGTGCTCCAGGAGGTCATCAAGCCTCCCAAGCGCTACCAGAACTCCATCATCGCGCGCGTGAAGGTGATGGGGCAGCTCAACATCGCGGAGAAGCGCCTGCCGCAGGACGGCCGCATCCGCATCAAACTCGCGGGCCGCGACATCGACATCCGTCTGTCCACCACGCCCACGTCCTTCGGCGAGCGCATCGTCATGCGTCTGCTCGACAAGACGGCGACGCTGCTGGACCTGGCGGAGATCGGCATGAGCCCGCAGGTGCTGGGCAACATGGAGTCCGTCATCAAGCGCTCGCACGGCATCGTCCTGGTGACGGGCCCCACGGGCTCCGGCAAGACGACGACGCTCTACGGCGCGCTCTCGAAAATCAACACGCCGGACCTCAACATCCTCACCGTCGAGGACCCGGTCGAGTACCAGCTCAAGGGCATTGGCCAGATGGCCATCGCCCCGAAGATCGGCCTGACGTTCGCGCAGGGCCTGCGCTCCTTCCTCCGCCAGGACCCCGACGTCATCATGGTCGGTGAGATCCGCGACAAGGAGACGGCGGAGATCGCCATCCAGGCGTCCCTCACGGGCCACCTGGTGCTCTCCACGGTGCACACCAACGACGCGGCCGGCGCCGTGACGCGACTCGTGGACATGGGCGTGCAGCCCTTCCTCGTGGCGTCGTCGCTGACGGGCATCCTCGCCCAGCGCCTGGTGCGCCGGGTGTGCCCGGACTGCCGGCAGGCCTACACGCCCACGGACGCGGAGCTGAAGGAGCTGGGCTTCACGCTCGCCAGCTTCAAGGCGAAGTTCAACACGGACCGCATCTACCGCGCGACGGGCTGCCCGTCCTGCAACCGCAACGGCTACCGCGGCCGCTCCGGCATCTACGAGTTCCTCTTCGTGGACGACGACGTGCGCCAGCTGGTGCTCAAGAACGTGGACGCGTCCACCATCAAGAAGTCCGCCCTGGCCAAGGGCATGACGACGCTGCTGGATGACGGCGTGCGGAAGATCGCCCTGGGCGAGACGACCATCGCCGAAGTGCTGAGCATCACGCAGGAGGACATCTAGGTCCGCCATGCCCGTCTTCGAATACAGAGGCCTTGATTCCCAGGGCAGGCAGAAGAAGGGCCTGCTGGAGGCGGACTCGCCCAAGACGCTGCGCTCCAAGCTGCGTCAGGACGGCATCTTCCTCACGGACGTGCTGGGCCAGGCGGAGGGCAGCCGCGCGGGCGTCTCCAAGGGCACCAACGCGAGCCTGCTCGCGCGCGACGTGGACCTGCGCAAGCTGGGCCGCGGCCGCGTGTCCACGGAGGACGTCGCCATCCTCACCCGGCAGCTGGCCACGCTCTTGGGCGCGGGCGTCACCATCGTGGACTCGCTCAACGCTCTGGTGGACCAGGCGGAGAAGGAGCGCCTCAAGCGCGCCCTGTCCGACATCAAGCAGCGCGTGAACGAGGGCTCGTCCCTGGCGGACGCCTTCTCCCAGCACCCGAAGATCTTCCCCAGCATCTACGTGAACATGGTGCGCGCGGGCGAAGCCTCCGGCGCGCTGGACCAGGTGCTCCTGCGCCTGGCGGACTTCACGGAGAACCAGGCCAAGCTGCAGCAGAAGATCATCGGCACGATGATCTACCCCATCATCATGCTGGCGGTGGGCGGCGGCATCCTGGTGCTGTTGATGGTGTTCGTCGTCCCGAAGGTGACGAAGATCTTCGAGACCATGCGCGCCACGCTGCCGCTCAACACGCGCATCCTCATTGGCGCCTCCAACCTCATGCAGGCGTGGTGGTTCATCATCATCCCGGCCTTCATCGCCGGCGTGATGCTGTTCCTGCGTTGGATCAAGAGCCCCAAGGGCAAGCCCAAGTGGGACCGCTTCACGCTCAAGGCCCCCATCTTCGGCAGCCTCGTGCGCCTGCTCGCCATCTCCCGCTTCGCGCGCACGCTGGCCACGCTGCTCAAGAGCGGCGTGCCCATGCTGGCCGCGCTGGACATCGTCAAGGCGGTGATGACGAACTCGGTGCTCGCGGACGCGGTGGAGAACGCCCGCGAATCCATCCGCGAGGGCGAAAGCATCGCCAACCCGCTCAAGCGCTCCGGCCAGTTCCCGCCGCTCGTGTACCACATGGTCGCCATTGGTGAGAAATCAGGGCAGCTGGAGGACATGCTCCTGTCGGTGGCGGACTCCTATGAGACGCAGGTGAACGTGCGCATCGGCGCGCTCACCAGCCTCCTGGAGCCCATGCTCATCGTGGTGATGGGCGTGATGATTGCATTCGTCGCGCTCTCCATCCTGATGCCGATTCTGCAGGTGAACACGGCCATCCATTAGGTGGAGGGAGCCTCGCGATGAACGACACGCTCGACCGGTGGATCCAGCGCGCCACGCTGACGGGGCTCCTGGCCCTGGCCGCCACGCTGGCGACGGTGGGGGCCACCCTCTACGCCCACCGCGACCCGCCCGCCTCCACGAGCGCGGGCACGCCTCCCTGAAGCAGCGCCCCCCTGACATCCCGACACACCCATGGCGCGGTGGCTTGCCAGAAAGTCACCCGAAAGCTGGTGAAGACATGACGACGACGAACGCGAAGAAGCAGCAGCGCCGCAAGAACCGCGGCATGACCCTCATCGAGATCATGGTGGTCATCACCATCCTCGGGCTCATCGCGGCGGCGGTGGGCGTGGCCGTCATCCCGAAGCTGGAAGAGGCCAAGCAGGACACCGCGAAGCTGGACATCCGCAACATCCAGAGCGCGATGAAGCTCTACTACACGAAGAAGGGCTCCTACCCGGACACCGCGACGGGCCTCAAGGCGCTGGTGGACACCAACAACCTGGAGCGCATGCCGCTGGACCCCTGGGGCCGCGAGTACGTGTACATGAACGAGGGCGGCAAGCCCGTCATCACCAGCTACGGCGCCGACGGCAACCCGGGCGGCGAGGGCTCCGACGCCGACATCTCCTCCAAGGACCAGAACGCCCGGCAGTAACGGGCGTTTCCTGAAGCAAAGCCGCGCCTCCCGCGTGTTGTCGTAGGAATGCCCGTGATGACTCCCGAGCACACTTCCTCCCCGACGTCCGCGCGCGAGGCGCGAGCCATTTCCAGCGACCAGGCCCGCGCCCGCTCGCAGCGCACGGGCCGCCTGCTGCTGCTGGGCGTCTTCGCTGTCGCCACCCTGCTCGCGTTCGCGCTGGTGTGGGTCACCGAGGACAACACCCTCACGCCGACGCAGCGCCAGGCGCGCGAGCAGATCCGCCGCCTGGAGGGCTTCTTCAAGGCCTACCACCGGCTGATGGGCTCCTTCCCCACGCAGGAGGAAGGCTTCGCGCCGCTCATCGCCTCCAAGGTGCTGGACGGCACGCCGCTCGACCCGTGGGGCCACCCCTACGTCTACCGCATGGAGGGCAAGTCGGGCGCCGTGCTGTCGCTGGGCTCCGACGGCAAGCCCGGCGGCACCGGTGACGCCGCGGACCTCTTCAGCGGCGGCATCGTGGCACAGGAGGTGCAGCCTTGAAGCCGGCCATGTCCCCTGCTCCCGCCCGCCGCCGTCGCGCCCCGCGCGGCCTCACGCTGATTGAGATCTCCATCGCGCTGGCCATCGCGGCGGTGATGTTCGCCGCGGTGACCATTGGCATTGGCGCCATCACCGGCGCGAAGGCGAAGGGCAGCGCCACGGAGCTCGCGGGCGTCATCCGCTCGCTCTACGACTCGGCGGCGCTCAGCGGCAGGACGTGCCGGCTGGTGTTCGAAATCCCCGACCCGAAGCGCGAGGAGGCCACGAAGTACCACGCCGAATGCGCCGCGGGCGGCGTCACCACCTCGCGCGACCGGGACTCGGCGCTCCGCGACGAAGCGCGCGACCGCGAGCGCGCCCGGAAGGAAGGCAACAACGGCGGGGATACGCGCAAGAACTACACGCGCTCGGAAGGCTCGCAGCCGTCCGCGCAGGAGCTGATGGACGAGGAGAAGAACCGCATCGAGTCCCAGTCCACCTTCTCCTCGTACACCGCGGAGGAGATCTCCCCCAAGACGCTCCCGGCGGGCGTGGCGGTGTCGGTGTGGACGCGGCAGCAGCGCGAGCCGGTGGAGAGCGGCGTGGCCTATCTCTACTTCTTCCCGCAGGGCTACACGGAGAAGGCCATGGTCTTCCTGCGCCAGGGTGACAATGCCTGGACGCTGGACGTGTCACCCCTGACGGGCAAGGTGTTCATCGCACCCGAGGCCCTGGAGGTGCCCCGCTCATGACGACCCCAACGCGAAGGCACGGGGGCTTCACCCTGCTGGAGACGATGGTGGCCATGGCCATCCTCAGCGTCGCGCTGATGGCCATCTTCGACCTCAACTCCGGCGCGGTGGCGAACCACGTCTACACCAAGCGGCTCACCGTGGCGGCGCTCCTGTCCCGCTCGAAGATGACGGACCTGGAGCAGAAGCTCTACGACGACGGCTTCGAACAGGACGACGACGAGCAGTCCGGCGACTTCTCCGACGAGGGCTGGCCCCAGTTCAAGTGGCGCGCCCGCATCATCGCGCCCAAGACGGACGGCGTGACGCCGGATCAGCTCATCGGCGCCATCTTCAACCTGCCCATGGGCGGCGGCGGCGACTCCAGCGACCCGCTGGGCGGCCTGGCCAGCCTCTTTGGCGGCGGTGGCGGCGACGGCAAGGGCGGCACGCCTCCTGGCAGCACCACCTCGGCCAGCCCCCTGGGCGCGGGCGCCATGAGCATGGCGCAGCCCATGTTCACGCAGATGGTGGACCAGCTCACCAAGTCCGTCCGCGAGGTGCACCTCACCGTGTACTGGAAGGAAGGCACCCAGGTGGAAAGCGTGGACGTGGTGACGCACGTCGTGTCCCTGGGGCCCGGCGGCGACCGCAACGGCGGCTTCACGCCCAACCCGGGCAGCACGGCGGGCGCGGAGAACCAGTGGGTGAACCCGCGCACGGGCCAGGTGGTGGACAACCCCATCCCCGGCCCCAACGGCCAGATGCTGGACCCGAACACGCGCGAGCCGCTGGTCAACCGGGCGGCCCAGCTGGAGCAGCTCAACAGGAACATGGGCGGCCAGCAGGGCGGCGGCACCGGCAACACCGGCACCAACCCGCGCGGGCCGGGCGGCATCTTCGGCGGGATGCGCGGCATGCCGGGCATGCCTCGCGGCGGAGGGACCATCCGATGAAGCGGCGCATGCGTGGCTTCACCCTCATGGAGGTCATGGTGGCGGTGGGCATCACCGCCCTCATGGGCACCGTCGTCGCCCTGGCCTTCCAGACGGGCATCAACGCCAAGGAGGTCGTGGAGGGCGAGGCGGAGCGCTACCGCATGGTGCGCGTGTCGCTCAACCGCATGGCTCGGGAGGTGGGCTCCGCGTTCGTGAGCGACCGCTACGACTTGCGCCGCTTCCGCGACCAGAACGACCGGCCCACCAACTTCATTGGCGAGCGCGAGAAGCTGACCTTCACGACGTTCTCGCACCAGCGCCTGTACACGGACGTGAAGGAGTCCGACCAGGCGGTGGTGGAGTACTTCGTGGAGAACTCCTCCGAGCGCGGCGCCCGTCAGCGGCAGGACCTGAAGCGGCGGGTGAACCCCAACGTGGGGGAGCGCATGGACCGGGGCGGCACCACGGACGTCCTCTTCGAGGGCGTCAAGGGCGTGGAGTTCGCCTACTGGGATTCCGACAAGAAGGAGTGGGACGACGAATGGGACACGCGGCGCACGGAGAAGAAGGACCTGCTCCCCACGCGCGTGCGCATCACCGTCATCGCCCTGGATGAGGCGGGCAAGGAGGCGCGCTACACCACGCAGGCGCGCATCGTGCTCAACACCACCCTGCCGAGGTTCAACTGATGGCCTTCCCCTTCTTCCAGCAGGCGTCCCGCCGGCGCGGCAAGGCGCGGACGGCCGTTCCCCAGGCTCCGGCGCCGCGGCGCTCGCCCGCGGCGCGCAAGCACCGGCGCTCGCGCGGCGTGGCGCTCATCATCGCGCTCGTGTCCATCACGCTGCTCACGGTGGTGGCCACGGAGTTCGCCTACAACAGCCGCGTGGACCTGCAGCTCGCCGCCAACCAGCGCGACGAAGTGCGCGCCTACTACATGGCCCGCTCCGGCCTGTCGCTGGGCCGGCTGCTGCTTCGCTTCCAGAAGCAGGTGGACCAGACGCCCATCCCCAACCCCATGAAGGCGCTGGGCGACATCCTGGGCAGCGGCACCCCCGGCGGCGCTGGCGCGAACGCCTTCCAGCCGCAGTCGCTCAACCTCCAGCTCTGGAAGCTGGCGCGGGTGGACTGCCACATGCTCAAGGGGCTGGTGAAGAGCGACGGCGCGCAAGGCGAGGACGGCCGCCCCGTGGAGACGGAGCCCGTGGCGGTGGACCCCAACTTCCAGATGGAGGGCGAGGACGGGGAGAGCGCGGGCGCGGCCACGCAGATGGCGGCGCAGATGCAGCGGCGTTCCTTCGGCGGCTTCGAGGGCTGCTTCCTCGCGACCATCAGCGACGAGGAGGAGAAGCTCAACGTCATGCGCCTGAACACCGGCGGCGCGGAGTCGCAGGCCACCGCCGCGCGCATGCTGGACATGTTCGCGGACAAGCGCTTCGAGTTCCTCTGGCAGCAGGATGACGCCAACAAGACGCGCTCCACGCCCCGGGACACCATCCTCGCGCTGAAGGACTGGTCGGACGAGGACACCACCCAGTCCACGCTCAACGAGAAGGACCCCACGAACCCCTTCGTCGCGGGCTTCGCGGACGAGGGTTCCCCGTACAGCCGCTACGAACCGCGCTATGACGTCAAGAACGCGCGCTTCGACAGCCTGGATGAGCTGTACCGCGTGCATGGCGTCAACGACCGCTTCATGGCGGCCTTCCGAGACCGGCTCACGGTGTACCCGGACATCAACTCCAAGCCGAACGTCAACACCGACGACCCCATCATGCTGGGGCTGGCCATCATGTCCGCCGCGGACCCCAACCGGCCGGATCCGCGCCTGACGGACCCCGTGTTCCTCAACGAGCTCATCAGCCGCATCCGCGCCGCACGCATGTTCAGCTTCTTCGGCATGTCGGTGTCGGACTTCGTGGGCGTCATCGAGCAGGCCGGCATCGCGGTCAATCCGCTCATCAAGGGCAACGTCCAGCAGAACCGCTACCTGGGCGACAAGAGCAAGACTTTCACCATCAAGTCCGTGGGAGAGGCGGGCAGCGTCCAGAAGACGCTCACCGCCGTCATCCGCCTGGACGACGGGCTGGGCAAGCTCGTGTATTACAGAGAGGAATAGCATGGCCCGCATTCTTGGCCTGGACCTGGGCAGCCACTCCGTGAAGGGGGTGGTCCTCACCTCCGGGACGAAAAGCAACACCACCCAGGCCTACGCGGAGGTGCGCCGCGCGCAGGAAGGCGAGCGCGCGGAGACGCTGCGCGCCGCGGTGGAGGAGCTGCTCGGGAAGATGCCGCAGGGGCACGTGGACCAGGTCGTCATCGCCCTGCCCGGCCCGTCCCTCACCACGCACGCGGTGAGCCTGCCCTTCTCCGACAGCAAGCGCGTGGAGGCGACGCTGCCCTTCGAGGTGGGCAGCCAGCTGCCGTTCGACATCTCGGAGGTCGTCTACGACTACCAGGTGGTCGGCCAGAAGGACACCGGCGGCAGGGAGAAGGCCGCGGACCTGCTGGTGGGCGTGGTGAAGAAGGAGGAGCTCCAGTCGCTGCTGGCGCTCCTGGGCGGCCTCCAGGTGGATCCGCGCGTCATCACCCACCCGGCGCTCGCGTACCAGAACCTCTTCACCCAGTCGCCCGGCCTCTTCGAGGGCGTGGGTGAGGGCGGCCCGGTGGCGGTGGTGGACATTGGCCACGAGCGCACGTCGGTGGCCATTGGCCAGCCGGGCAAGGGCGTGGAGTTCGCGCGCACGTTCGCGGGCGGCGGGCGCGACCTGACGCGCGCCCTGGCCACGGAGTTCCAGACGACGCTGCCGGAGGCCCACGCGTGGAAGGAAGCCCACGGCGCCATGGCCAGCGCCGCGCAGGGGCCGGACGCCGAGCGCGCCGCGAACGCCTTCATCCGCGGCCTGCAGCCGGTGCTGCGCGAGCTGCGCCCGTCCTTCAAGGCCTTCGCCGCGCGCACCCGCCAGCAGGTCTCCGCGGTGGTGCTGTGCGGCGGCACCGCGCGGATGCCGGGCCTGGCCGAGCAGCTGTCCAAGGACCTGAACCTGCCGGTGCGCGTGCTGGCGCTCCCGGTGGACGCGACGGAGAGGATTGGCCCCCGGGAGACGCCGACCGCGGCGCAGGCGTACGCGCTGGCCATGCGCGGCAACGCAGCCGGGGCGAAGGCGCCGCGCTTCAACCTGCGCCGCGGTGAGTTCGCCTTCAAGGGCGGCTACGACTACGTGAAGGACCGGCTGGGCCTGCTGGCGTCCTTCGCGGTGACGCTGCTGCTCCTGCTCATCGCCTTCGGCGTCGTGCGCAACACGGTGCTGGCGCGGCGCGAGGCGGAGGTGGACGCGGTGCTCTGCAAGACGACCCAGCGCATCCTGGGCACCTGCGAGACGAACTACGACCGCGCGCTGAACATGCTCAAGGGCGTGGAGAGCCCCGCCGCGGCGCTGCCCGCGATGTCCGCGGTGAACCTGCTGGCGGAAGTCACGCAACGCGTCCCGCCGGAGGTGCCGGTGAAGTTCGACCGCATCCAGGTGGACCTGGACCGCATCATGCTCCAGGGAGAGACGGACAGCTCCAAGCAGATCGACACGCTCTCCGCCGCCTTGAAGGGCCACCGCTGCTTCAAGGACGTGAAGGAGGGCAAGGTGGAGAAGACACGCGACGGGCAGAAGGTGACCTTCCGCCTGGACGTGCAGGTGCAGTGCCCCGGCGAGACGCCGGCGGGAGAGACCTGACATGGGAAAGCTTCGAGAACTCTTCGCGCCCCTCCAGACCTGGTTCGAGCGGCTCTCCGACCGCGAGCGCAAGCTCGTGGCGCTGGCCGGCTCCGCGGTGCTGGTGTTCGTGCTCTTCGTCACCCTCTTCAGCTTCGCCAACAGCGCGCAGGGCTACCGCCGGCGCACGCAGGACAAGCTGGCGAAGCTGCAGGAGGTGCAGGCCCTGGCGACCAGCTACGGCCAGGCGCAGGCGGACCGGCAGAACGTGGAGCAGCAGCTCACCCAGAGCAACGTGCGGCTGATCACGTACATTGAAGACAAGGCCACCGCCGCGGGCCTCACCGTCCCCAACATGACGCCCAAGGGCGACGTGGGCGTGGGGGACGGGAAGATCATCGAAAGCTCCGTGGAGCTGACCTTCACGGACGTGGACCTGCGCAAGCTGACGGACTTCCTGCGCACGGTGGAGACGGGCCCGGGCATCGTGAAGGTGAAGTACCTGCGCGTGGAGCCCCGGCCCGCCACGGACACCCTGACGGCGTGGACGACCGTCGCGACCTACCGGATGAAGCAATAGCCCATGGCCACTGAATCCAAGACCGCCCGCTGGAAGCTCGTCCTGGGCTACACCGCCTTCGCGGTGGTGACGTTCATCCTCTGCCTGCTCATCACCTTCCCGTACGACGCGGTCCGCTCGCGGCTGGTGACGGAGGCCGCGGCCCACGGGCTGGCGGTGCGCATTGGAGGCCTGCGTCCCGGCCTGTCCGGCGTCACCGCCACCAACGTGCGGCTGAGCAAGCCGCCCACGCCGCTGGGCGCGGAGTCCGTCGCGGCGCTCGCCCGCGGTGAGTCCGGCGGGCTGGGGCCGGACGAGCTGGGCGAGGCGCTCATCTTCGACAGCGTGGCCCTGCGCCCGTCCCTCTTCCCGCCCGGCGTGGTGGTGAAGATGAAGGGCATGGGCGGCACGGTGAACATCCACGTGGGCGGCCTGAGCGGCACGTCGCTGAACGTGGACGTGGACGGCGTGCAGGCCGGCGGCGGCAACCTGCCGAAGTACACGGGCGTGGACATGGAGGGCACCCTCAACGCGAAGCTCGCGCTCACGGCGCCGGGGACGATGATCCGCGGCCAGCCGGTGGACTGGTCCCAGGCGTCCGGCACGGTCGCGCTGGACACCCAGGGGCTCACCATCAAGGGCGGCAAGGCGGCCATCCCCATGGGCGGCGGCCCCGCCATGCCCATGGAGCTGCCGCGCATCGAGCTGGGAGAGCTGAAGGGCGACCTCTTGTTCGACAAGGGCATGGGCACGGTGCGGGATTTGAACCTCAAGAGCGAGGACCTGGAGGGCTCCGGCACCGGCACGCTGAAGCTGGGCCGCCGGCTGGAGTACAGCGAACTGGGGCTCGACGTGCGGCTGAAGTTCGAGCAGGCCTTCCAGCAGCGGCTGGGCCCCCTGGCGCTCGCGGTGAACATGCTGCCGCAGGACCGGGACAACCCGGGTTGGCGCGGCGGCCGGCTCACCGGCATGGTGAGCAGCCCCCGCTTCGGTCCCAAGCGGTAGGCCCCCGGTTGATGCCCGCGCACGCGCCGTGTAAAGCGCTGCGCGCGGCCCTGGGGTTTCCGGGCTTGGGAGAGAGTTCGTAATGCCGGAGCTGGTGTTCTTCCGTCGAGGCGAGGAAGTGCTGCGGGTGGCGGTGGACCGGGCGCGGGTGGTGCTCGGCCGGGGCGACTCCAGCGATGTGGCCATTCCGGATCCGGAGGTGAGCCGCCAGCAGGTGGCCCTCCTGTGGGACGGCCAGCAGTGCCGCGTGGAGGACCTGTCCGGCAAGGGCACGAAGGTCGCGGGCGCGGTGGTGGAGCGCGCGGACCTGCCGGACGGCGCGGACCTCGAACTGGGCCAGTGGCGCGCGGTGTTCCGCCAGCATGGCGCCAGCGACGACGCGGACGCGGCCACGGAGGCCGGCAGCGCGACGGCCGTGCAGGGCCGCGACTCGCAGCGCTGGCAGCCCGCGCAGCTGCGCGTGAAGCAGGGCGGCACGGAGGCCGTGCACCGGCTCACCGGCGACAGCTTCACGGTGGGCAAGGACGTGGGCAACGACCTGGTGCTCCAGGACCGGTTCATCTCCGGCCGGCACCTCAAGGTGACTCGCCGGGACGGCGTCTTCCACGTCGTGGACCTGCGCTCCACCAACGGCACCTGGCTGGGGCCGGTGCGCCTCTTCGAGGCGGAGGTGACGCTGCCCACCACGCTGCGCGTGGGCGAGGCGGAGCTGATTTTGGAGACCGTGCCCGCGGCCAAGAAGGAGGCCCAGGCCTTCCACGGCATCCTCGGGAGCGACCCGTCCGTGCGGCAGCTCACGGACCTCATCCAGCGCGTGGCGCCGTCCACCGCGGCCGTCACCATCCTGGGCGAGTCCGGCACGGGCAAGGAGCTGGTGGCGAACGCGCTGCACGCGTGCTCGCCGCGCGCGAACCGGCCGCTCATCCCGGTCAACTGCGCCGCCATCTCCAAGGAGCTGATTGAGAGCGAGCTGTTCGGCCACGAGAAGGGCGCGTTCACCGGCTCCGTGGGCGCGCGCAAGGGCGCCTTTGAAGAGGCGGACGGCGGCACGCTGTTCCTGGACGAGATTGGCGAGCTGCCCCTGGACCTCCAGGCGAAGCTGCTGCGCGCGCTGGAGAGCGGCGAAATCAAGCGCGTGGGCGCCAGCCGCCCGCTGCACGTGGACGTGCGCGTGGTGGCGGCCACCAACCGCGACCTGCTGGCGGCGGCGCGCGAGGGCCGCTTCCGCGAGGACCTCTACTACCGCCTGTGCGTCGTGCCCCTGCACCTGCCGCCCCTGCGCAACCGCCGGGGGGACGTGGTGGCGCTGTCGGAGCACTTCGTGCGCGCGTTCGCCCCTCGCGGCCAGACGGTGCGCTTCACGCCGGCCGCGTTGGACCGGCTCCAGCAGCACGCGTGGCCGGGCAACATCCGCGAGCTGCGCAACGTGGTGCACCGCGCGCTGCTCTTGCGCAAGGGCCCGTCCATCGACGCGAGCGACCTGTCCTTCGACCAGGAGGTCAACCGCGAGACGGGCATCACCGTGCCGGAGCTGCCGCCGGGCATGACGCTGGAGCAGATGCTGGAGAAGCTGGAGCGGCAGATCATCGAAACCGCGCTGCGCCGCTTCAACAACAACCGCGAACGCGTGGCGCGGGAGCTGGGCCTCGCGCGCTCCACCCTCTTCAAGCGCCTGAAGGACTGGGGCCTGACGAAGCAGGACGAGCAGGAGTGAGGTCGAAGGCGCTTCCGCCCTACCCCTGGCTTCCAGGGTGGGCGGAGCCGCCCCAGGCGGAGTGCGGCGCCGGGTGCGCTGGCGTGCGCAGGTACCAGGGCACGCTGACCACCACGAGGCGCCGCTCGCCGGACAACAGCAGCGCGCTGCGGAGCAGCTCCGAGCGGCGGCCGTAGAGCATGGCCCGGTACCAGCGCTTCTCCAGCAGCTCCGGCAGCACCATGGCCACGGTGCCGCCCGGCACCTCCTCGAGCAGCGCGTCCAGGTAGTCCCTCAAGGGCCACACCAGCACGCGGTAGGGCGACCCCACGTGCACGAGCGGCGGAGGCTTCCGCCCGGCCTTTTCGAGCGGCGCCTGGACGAAGCGCTGCCATTGCGCGTCCAGCGCCCCCTCATCGGTGTCGCCGCTGCAGATGTGCACCGCGCGCACGTCGTCGCTCAGCGTCAGCGCGAAGCGCAGCGCCGTCTCCGACGCGTGGGACCAGCGGTCCACGGGCACCACGGCGACAATCGGCGAGGGGGGCGTCAGGAGCACGGGCCGCTTCAGCTCCGTCGCCTGCCTCGTGCGCGTGTACGCGGCGTGGACGCGGGAGAGCACCAGCAGGCCCACGGGCACGAGGACGAACGCGGCCCAGCCGCCGTGCACGAACTTGGACACACCCACGATGCACAGCGTGAGCGCGGTCATCACCGCGCCCGCGCCGTTGAGGGCCCGGCGCCACCGCCAGCCCGCCTCCTCCCGGTGGCGGCTCCAGTGCACCACCATGCCCGCCTGGGACAGGGTGAAGGCCATCAACGCGCCAATGGCGAACAGGGGAATCAGCCGGTCCGTGATGCCCTTGCACACGATGAGCAGCACGGCCGCGAGCGCGGACAGGGTGAGGATGCCGCGCGACAGGGCGAGCCTGCGGCCCCGGTGGGCGAAGCCCGGCGGCAGGTAGCGCTCGCGCGCCAGCACCTGGCAGACGAGCGGGAAGCCCGCGTAGCTGGTGTTCGCGGACAGCGCGAGCACGCAGAGGATGGCGGCCATGGCCACGAAGTAGAAGGCGCCGCGTCCCATCACCGCCGCGATGAGCTGCGACAGCACCGTCTGGTAGTTCGCGCCGTCCGGGTCCGTGGCGCCCACGCCGTACGCCCGGCACAACAGCGCGATGCCCAGCAGCATCGTCACCAGGACGCCCACGATGATGCCCAGCGTGGTGCGCGCGCGGCGGATGGCGGGGTCGCGGAAGATGGGCACGGCGTTGCTGATGGCCTCCACGCCCGTCATCGCCGTGCAGCCACTGGCGAAGGCGCGAATCACCAGCCAC
Source organism: Corallococcus sp. CA054B (assembly GCF_003611625.1). Lineage (NCBI taxonomy): Bacteria > Pseudomonadati > Myxococcota > Myxococcia > Myxococcales > Myxococcaceae > Corallococcus > Corallococcus sp. CA054B. The sequence goes on along the minus strand of NZ_RAVY01000115.1, from coordinate 8,843 downwards.
GCGCCCAGGGACGCGGTGGGCACCGCCATGGGCGGCGGCTGCTCCACGGGCGCCGCGTCACCGGTGGCCAGCTTGAAGAGGCCCACCGCCAGCACCACGCTCAGTGACGTGATGAAGAACCACGTGGGCACGACGAACACGGCGCCCGCCTCGCTGACGCCGCGCAGGTTCACCAGGGTGAGCAGCGCCAGGATGCCCAGGGTGATGGGCAGCGTGTGCGGCCGCAGGGCGGGGAACGCGGACACCAGCGCGCCCGTGCCGGCGGAGATGCCCACCGCCACGTTGAGCAGGTAGTCCAGCATCAGCGCCGTCGCCGCGAGCAGCCCCGCGCCCTGTCCCAGGTTCCGCTTCGCCACGGTGTACGCGCCGCCGCCGCTCGGATACGCGGCGAGGGTCTGCGCGTACGAGCTCGCGACGATCATCAAGAGCCCGACGATGGCGGCGGTGATGGGGAAGAGCAGCCACACCCCCGTGGCCCCCAGCGGGCGCAGCACGGTGAGCGCGGCCTCCGGGCCGTACGCGGCGGAGGACAGCGCATCCAGTCCCAGGAGCGCCACGCCGGTGAGGACGCCCGTCTTCTCGTGCATCGCCTGGGCGCTGGTGAGCGGGCGCCCCAGGAGCAGGTCCACGATGCCGTTGCCCTGGCGGCGCCGGGGCATGAACGGCCTCCTGCGTCCGTACTCGGCCAGCTGAGCCATGGCGGCATCTCCCCCTGGCCCGGAAGGTGCGCACCGGCTGTCCGGGCGAAAACACGGCCCCGGAGTCGCATGCCCTCCAGGGCAATAGACCCTTTCGTGGGCCCATTCGTTTCACGGGAAGACACAGGAGACCGTCCGCCATGGGCCCGCACGCCGCCGTCCTCCCCTTCCCCACCCTGGATGATTTGTACGCCCTGCACCGTCCGCGGGCGCTGGCCATCGCCCGGCGCATCGTGGGGGACACCGACGACGCGGAGGACGTGGTGCAGGACGTCTTCCTGCGCCTGTCGCGGCAGCCACCGGGGCTGGATGGACGGGCGACGTGGACCACCTGGCTGCACCGGGTGATGGTCAACAGCAGCATCAACTGGCTGCGCGCGCGAAGGCGCCGGGAGCGGCTGACGCACGCGCCCCAGGAGGCCGTGTCGCCCGAGGCCCACGCCATGGGCACGCAGATGCAGCAGCACTTCAACGAAGCGCTGGAGGAGGTGAACCCCCAGCAGCGGCAGGTGCTCTACCTGCGCGAGGTGCGCGGCCTGGGCTCCGCTGAAATCGCCCGGCTCCTGCGCATCCCCGAGGGCACCGTGAAGAGCGCCCTGCACCGCGGCCGCCAGCGCGCCCTCACCGTGATGGAGGAGCGCGGCCAGCGGCCGTGAGGCACGGAGTTGCTACTCGTCGCCCTTGCTGCCCACGAACTGATCCCCCTTCTCCTTGAAGAGGAGGTTGAAGCTGGTGAGCGAGCCGTAGACGCGGGTGATGTAGCCCTGCATCTCCGCCTTCTCCGCGTCCGTCAGCTTGGGGTGGGCGTTGAGCTTCTGCTCCAGCACGCGGATGCGGTCGCGCACCATCGTGACCTTGTGGAACAGGTTGTCGATGGGCATGTCCTTCGCCTGAAGCTCCGGGTTGCCCGGCACCAGCCGCACCGTGCCGCCCTCCCACTTGCCCGCGAGCGGCGGATCGCTCAGGCCCGCCGCCTCCCGGAAGATGTCCATCAGCTCTTCGCGCGTCATGTTCAGCCCTTCCAGGTCCACCACTTCGTGCGGATCCGCGCGGTGGCGCACCACCACGGGCGCCACGCTCCGCGCGGTGCGGGTTCGCGTGCTCGAAACCACGGGCGCCGGGGCCGCGGAGCCCCGGGGCGCGTACTTGTCACAGATGGGCGCGGAGGGCGGGAACAGGCCGCGCGAGGTGTACACGCGGCACGGACCCACCCAGCCACGGTGGTCCTCGGAGTGCGGACTCCAGAGCTTGCAGTTGCCGCACACCCGTTCGTCGGGGCGGAAGGTGGGAAGAGGCCGGGGTCCCGCTCCCGCGTCCGACATGTCAGCGCGCCTCCTTGGCCACCGGCTTGCCCTTGCGGATGTTGAGCTCCCGCAGGAGTGCGTCCGCGTCCTCGACCTGGTCGAGCTGCCACAGCAGGTAGCGCACGTCCACGTTGACGTTCCGGGCCACGTCCGGATTGTAGCCGAAGTCGTTCGCGACGTTCTCCCACACGCGGTCGAAGTTCACGCCCACCAGCTGCCCCTTGCCGTTCACCGTGGGGCTGCCGGAGTTGCCGCCCGTGGTGTCCGCGTCCGCCAGGAAGTCCACCGGCACGTCCTTCAGCCGGGGGTCCGCCCACTGCCCGAACTTCTTCGCCGCGGCGGCGGCGCGCACCTTCTCCGGCGCGTTGAAGGGCTCCTCGCCGGTGTGCTTCTGCAGCATCCCCGTCAGCGTCGTCTGCGGCAGGTACAGCGCGCCGTCGCGCGGCGTGTAGCCCTGCACCTTGGCGAACGACACGCGCAGCGTGCTGTTGGCGTCCGGCGCAATGGGCTTGCCCGCCTGCGCCATCACCGCCTTGCGCCACGCCGGCCGCAGCCGGGAGGACGCGCCCTGACGCCGGTCGCGCGTGTCATCCAGCGCGGCCTGCTCCTTCGCCAGCTCCATGCCGAACGCCAGCAGGGGGTCGCGGCGCGCGGCGAGCTGCCCCACGGACTCGTCCGCCATCTTCAGGCGCTCCGCCAGGGTGAACACCTTCGTGCCCGCGTAGAGCGAGTCGATCTTCGCGGTGACGTCCTTCTGCGAATACGTCTTGCCGAAGGCCGCATCCACGGCCGCGATGCGCGCGTCCTGCGGGAGCGCCTGCGCGCGCTTCACGAACGCGTGCAGCAGCGCCTTGTCCGCGGCGAGGAAGAGGTTCTTCTGCTCGCGCTCCAGGCGGTCCTTGATGCGCGGCAGCTCGCGGTCCATGTACTCCGGGCGGCGCTCCAGGTCCGGCTTCGCGCGCTCCATGGCCAGCCGCGACACGGACGTGGCCAGCGCGGGCCCACGGGCCAGGCGGCCGGACAGGCTCAGGAGGAACTCACGGTCGAAGGTCTTGGAGGACTCCTGCTGCTCCGCGAGCAGCGCCTCGCGGGCCTTGAGGGCCTCCCCCCACTTCGCGGCGTCCTTCTGCGCCCAGGCGACGGTGGCGCCTTCCGCGTCGCGCTGCTTCTCCACGATGTGGCCGCGCTTCAGGCCCGCCAGCTGGCCGCCCGCGTTCTTGTAGACGTTGTGCAGGCCCTTGAGCTGCGAGGCCACGGCGATCTTCCCGGCCGGGTCCTTCTCCCCTTCCGCCTCCAGGATGCGGATGGCCTCGCCCAGCACGTCGCGGATGCGCGGGTAGTAGCGCGCCTGGCGCTCCGCCATCTCGTCCGCGAGCAGCGTGCGGAAGGTGGTGCCCGGGTAGCCCAGCACCATCACGAAGTCGCCCGGCTTCACGCCCTCGGTGGACAGCGGGAAGAAGAACTCCGCCTTGTAGGGCACGTTCTTGTCGCTGAACGCCGCGGAGGCGCCGTCCGGCGCGGTGTACGCGCGGATGATGGCGAAGTCGCCGGTGTGGCGCGGCCACATCCAGTTGTCCTCTTCGCCGCCGTACTCACCCACGGCGCGCGGCGGCGCGTAGACCAGGCGCACGTCCTGCAGCTCCACCGCGTCCACCAGCGTGTAGTTCACGCCGCCGTCGAAGGTGGCCACCTGGCAGCGGGTGGCGGGGCGCTTCTCGCACTCGGCCACCAGCTCCTTCTGCTTGCGGTCGATGGCCTTGTAGCGCGCGAGGTCGTCCGCGCCCTGCGGCACGGCGCCGTTGACCTCCGCCGTCACGTCCTTGAAGCCGCGCGGCACCTGCACGCGCGAGCCCTTGCCCGGGAGCTCCTCCGCCTGGCTCTTCGCGAGGAAGCCGTTCGTGATGAGGTCCTTCTGCGGGGAGCTGTGCTCCTGGATGATGGAGAAGGCGCAGTGGTGGTTGGTGATGATGAGGCCGGAGGCGGAGATGAACGACCCGGAGCAGCCGCCGGTGTTCACCGTGCCCGCCAGGAGGCCCGTGCCCCGCTTGGGGTCCCAGAGCTTGCTGGGCGGCAGCTGGAGGCCCTGGGCCTTGAGCCAGGCAGGGCTCAGTTCCAGCACCTGCTGCGGGGTCCACTTCCCTTCCCCGGCGAAAGCCGGGGCAGCCACGAGCGAGAGGAGAAGGAGCGTCTTCTTCATGGTGCCCCATCCCTACTCCGTCCGCCGCCCCGGCGCGACCGTTCCGGTGTCCGGGGCGCGCGTTTTCGCGGAAGATGGAACGCGCTTGGATGTTCCGGTGTCCAGGCAGGAGGGGACCAGCGATGCGGACCGCGAGCGGGGCGACACTGGATTTCGGAAGGCTGGCGCTGCTGCTCCTGCTGATGGGGGCGTCCTGGTATTTCTGGTATTCGCCCGTGCTCCTCCCGGTGAAGGTGCTGGTGGTGATGATGCACGAGACCGGGCATGCGCTCGCCACGCTGCTCGTGGGGGGCTCGGTGGACCGGGTGCACCTCCAGCTGAACGAAGGGGGCAGCTGCTTCTCCCGCCTGCCGCCCGGCGTCTTCAACCGCATCATCGTGTCGTCCGCGGGCTACCTGGGCAGCGCGGTGGCCGGCGCGGGGCTGATGCTGGCCACCTTCCGCTTCCGGCTGGGCCGCGCGGTGATGGGCGCGGCGTCCGTGTGGCTGGCGGTGATGGGCTTCTTCTACGCGGGTGACCCGTTCACCCTGGCCTTCTGCCTGGGCATGGCGCTGGCCATGGGGCTGGGCGCGCGCTTCCTGCCCACGGGGCTGGTGGACGCGCTCAACCTGTTCCTCGCGGCCTTCACCGCGCTCTACGTCGTCTTCGACCTGCGGGACGACCTGTGGAACAGCGCGGTGCGTGCGCAGAGCGACGCGGCCATCCTCGCCAGCGAGACGTGGGTGCCGTCCATCATCTGGGCGGCGCTGTGGACGCTCCTGTCCCTGGCGCTCCTGGGCGTGTCCGCCTGGTGGGCCATGCACGCGAAGCCCAGCAGCGGCGTGAAGATGCCGCCCATGGCCCGCGCGCGGCGGGTGTAACATCGCATGACGAGGGATGAAACCTCTTGCCAAACACTATCACGCAAACCAATGACGTATAGACGACCACCTCCATACCCGACGGTCCCCAATACGGTCCTGACCACCAAGGTCTGGAAACTAAACGGTTTTGGATCCTTCAGGGTTGAACGTGGCACGCCCCAAGCACTTAGGCTGGTTGACAGTGAATGGCTAGGCCTCAACTCCGGGCAGGAGTACGAAGAGAGTGATGAATGGAATTTTTACGACCTAGGGAAGAATCGTTCTGAACGTTTTATCGTTACGGACCATGACAGCAGGCCCATAGCAATATGGCTTGACCATGGACAACTAGTTGCCGGCGACGCCTACCGACTCGACTACTTCAAAATTCGGCCAGACAAACAACGACTCGGACTTGGCCAACTAGCCCTAGGCCTTATTGGGCTACGCGCAAAGGAATTCAATGCAAGCCGAATCGTATTTCAGTCCCTAAGCACAACTAAAGCACTAACCTTCTACACGAGCGATAAAATTGGCGCAACCGAATGCACAGACTGGAAAGGTCGAGACTCGCTCCCGAACCTACAACTGAGCAAAGACGCCATGGCCAAGCTTGAGGCAACAATCAATGAGCACCAAGAATAGTTCATCTTCCAAAGAGACTGAACAGAGCGCAGAAGAAACCACCGGCCTGTCTGCAACTGCTGTCGAAGCCCCGAACTTGCAAGGACTGCGCCCGACTATTCCGCCAGAACATCAAGAAGCAGTCAAACTCCTGCTCATCGCGCGAAAACTTGAGCAAGAAAAAAAAGCACACGGCGCCGCAGACAAATATCACCACGCCGCGCTACTTGAGCAAAAAGCCCTGCTCCAAGTCAAACACCAACCACAACACGCCATCATCGCAGAGTCAGGAGCACTCGCCGCTCTATTGGCACAACGATTCACGTTTGCTGGTGACCTTGCACGCCAGGGCATGTCACTGAACCCGTCCAGGCACATGCACTGGTTGTTACTTCGCCTATCAATGCAAGCCGACATCTTGCGCGCAATCGATCAACTTGATCGACACTGGAAGTTAATCTGGAACCGCGCAACTAAGGACGGGCTTTCACTACTGACGATTTCGCCAGTTCCTGGCAGCACGATTTCGTTCAGAATTGCACCAAGAGCCTCAACACGCAGAACAACCGTCATCAACCGCCATTACAATCTCAGCTTTCTACTTCCACCCGCCCTCGTCAGCACTACTTCGATCAAAACAATAAAGACAAGCATTCAAAAAAAATTTACAACCCGCCACAGCACACGTGAAATCCTCATCGAACGAGGCATAACGGAGCAATATATGCTAGAAGGCGCCTTCGCATGAACACCAGCAGATATAGGGGCACTTTCTGGCTTCCTGGCGAACTAGAGAGCACCGCGAGCGGACACATTGAGATTACAGAGTCCGGCGAGATCACTTTGGAGATACAAGGCGATCTTTCGCAAGACACCGAAAACCAAGGGTTGGCAGAAGAAATCGATGTAATTTGCGGCCAGATTGCTGACCACCCTTCAGGTGGCAGCATTTTGCTTTTCAAATGCCTGAAAACATATTCACGCTTTGGTCAAGGCGGCACTTTTCAGAAGTGGTTTGCCCATCGCGCCCTCATCGGACAAGCGGAAGAGGCAGAGATCGAAATCCCTTCAACATTCACGCGGGTCTTTCTGACTCTAGATGGACTTGCTGAATTCATTGGTCGCCCTCCGTCAATAGTCGACAACAAAAACAAGCTAATACGCATCGACGATCTCAGATTCGAGGCGGGAGTCCTGTACACAGACGACTGGACTGCGCGATTCGAGTGGACCACTCAACTAGTCCAGACAGCACTGACCGTCAATATCTCCCGACAGCCTCGAATTTCAATATCACTCAACAACACCCTCACACTGAGCCAAGTGCTTGAAGATGTCGTCCCTATATTTGAATGCCTAATAACCCTCGCCCGGCGTGACCACGCAAGGGTCTTAACAGTCTCTGTCCAGTCAAAAGAAAAACACAAGCCATACGAGTTCATTGGAGCTCAACTCGGCACAGCTCGAACCGAAAAGACAAAATCTCCCCGTGGACTTTTATTCCACCTGGGCGACATACAAGACAAAACAATTCTCCATCGACTAAGAGACGTATTTACTCAGCATAGAGATTTCACGGCCATATTCATGAGCTACGAGAGATCTCCCTCTCCCTATATCGACGACCGCGTTAGAGCATCAATTGTCGCATTGGCACACCTCACGTGGGCCTTTCCCGATGAAGTAGCCGACGCCACCCATATAACATCGTCGTTCATGAAGCTTCCGCTGAAGGTTCAGTCATACCTCCCTTCAGCTGGATTTTTGGCTATTCCCTCACTTGCCAACAGGCTACTCACTCCAGCCATCCGAAAACGGCTACGCATTGGAACGGCCAAAGAACTATCTACGAAAGTAGACATTGCGTTTCGCTGGGTGTGTTTTAGAGAGGGAGAGGGACTTCCAGGGAATGAATTGCTTCGCCTTAATCACCAACTCACTGCGCTGCTTCATCTTGCACTGCTCCAAGCTGGTGGATTTGCCCCATCGGACGCCGAGGCGCGGCTCATCAAGTCATTCACGCAACTAGGTTTCTAAGATGCTTGTTGGGCAGTAGGGGTAGACCCAAGTGTTGATGCCTTATGCGATTAACAGCACGGCCACGTAGGCTCGCTAGAGGCACATCTACTGAACCCGCAGAGTTCTAAAGCCGTTGAGCCAAGAGTGGATTCGCATGACGACCTATCGCCTCGAAAGGCGTCAGCAACGTAAGCACTTCATTCTACGTTGTGTGAACGGAGCGGGCGCTCAGGTCCGCAGGTAGGCGATCACGTCGTCGTACGTGAAGGGGTGCTCGTAGATGTCCTTGAGGTAGTCCTCCGCCGGGTCCATCACCTCATGGTAGGTGTGCACCGGCGTGAGGCTCTTGGGGTAGCCGCCCAGGGACTGGTCCGCGTTCCAGTAGCCGAAGATGCCGAAGGCCATGGCCCGCATCCGGCGCCTGAACAGGTCCACCACCAGCGGAGGCGCGCCGAGGTCCGGCCGCAGCAGGCAGACCATCTCGAACAGGCGGGCGGCCGTGTGCGAGCGGCCCGTCTCCAGCGGCATGTTGAACTCCCGCGCCGCCTGCGTGTCCGGCGAAGCCTCGTTGCGCGTACCCGCGCCCTTGCGGCCCTGGTCCCACTTCACCTGCTTCTTGTCGGCGTGGGGGTCTCCGACGTAGGGCGACAGGTCATACTTGCGCACGTCCGTTCGAGTCCGGCCGTCGGTGTCCCAGCGCTTGGGCCGAGGCGGGCTCTTCGCCCCCTGGTACGGTTGGGGCACCAGCTCCTTGTGCGGTGACCACAGGAGCCGGCTGTTGCCGTTCGGGCTGAACAGCTCCTTGAGGTCGTGGAGGATGGCGATGTTCTCCGCGACGCTGAAGTCCCGCTTGTCGTAGCTGAGGCTCACCCGGTCCTTGCTGCGCACGGAGTAGTCGTACAGCGGCTGGACCGTCAGGTTCATCACCAGGTTGATGGGGTTGTAGTTGCCTCCCAGCTTCTCCCACTGGCGGCGCGCATAGGCCGGATACGAGTTGGCCTCGTTGTAGGTAACCGTCCGGCCAACGACGTGCGTAACCGTCCGGCCAACGACGTGCCGCGAGGGATTGCCGGGGTAGCGGCGCGCGGCGGACGCTTCCGGGCATGGCGAAGCAGGTGGAGAAGCCGGAGTGGGCGCGCGTGGCGGAAGCGTTCGAGGC